>JAEZGT010000145.1 GCA_023416875.1 Pseudomonadota bacterium | reverse complement strand
CCTCCTGCGCCAATTTTTTGCTGAAGCCCGGCACTTTCGCGATGTCGTCCACGCTTGCCCGCATGACCTCCTGCAAGCCGCCGAAATGATTGAGCAACTGGCGCCGCCGGGTTGGGCCCACACCCGCGATATCCTCAAGCCGGGATTTGCGTCGGCGCTTGTCCCGCGCCTGCTTGTGACCGGTGATGGCGAAACGATGGGCTTCGTCGCGGATCTGCTGGATCAAGTGCAGCGCTGGGTCATCGCTTTGCAACACCCGCTCGCTGCCGTCTTCCAGAATCAGCGTTTCAAATCCTGGCTTGCGGGTGGTGCCTTTGGCGACGCCGAGCAGCGTGATGGTTTGAATACCCAGCTCCGCCATCACTTCCCGCGCTTTGTTCAACTGGCCTTTGCCGCCATCCACGATCAACAGCGAAGGCAAGGCTTTGCCCTCCTTTTGCAGCCGACTGTAGCGGCGGGTCAGCGCTTGCTCCATCGCGGCATAATCATCGCCGGCTTGAATGTCTTCGATATTAAAACGCCGGTAATCCGCCTTTACCGGGCCCTTCCGATCAAACACCACGCAGGAAGCCACCGGGCGTTCGCCGCTGCTGTGGCTGATATCAAAACACTCCATTCGATCCAGTTCTTCAATCTGCAGCACGGTTTGCAGCGCCTCATATTTTCTCAACACGCTTTCCTGGCTGCCGAGGCGCGCGCGCAGGTTCTGCCGCGCCGCTTCTATCGCCATGGCAAGCCAGCGCGCGCGATGGGTGCGCACGCTGTCGCTAAGGGCGATAGTTTTGCCAAGAGCCCGGCGTACTGCTTCAACCAGGGCGTCGGCCTCTTCGATCTGGTGGCTAATGACCACTTCACCCGGTATATCCATGGCGCGCTCACCGAGATAAAACTGGGCGAGAAATTCTCCCAGAACTGCGCTCTCTCCTTCCCCGAGCAGATTTTTTGGAAAATAGCTTTTGCTGCCCAACACTCGCCCCTGACGAATAAACAGCACGTGGATGCAAATCTCACCCGCCTCCATTGCACAAGCAATGACATCGGCGTTACCTGACCCACTCTCCATCGCATGCTGGGCTTGAACCTTCCGCAGCGCGGTAATTTGATCGCGGGTAGCAGCAGCTTTTTCGAAATCCAGCATTTCAGCAGCGCGGTTCATGTCCGCCACCAGCTCATCATGCAAAGTTTCGTTTTTGCCCTCTAAAAACATCACGGTGTGGCGCACATCACCGGCGTAATTGTCGATGCCAATCAGATTCACGCAGGGGCCAGTGCAGCGACCGATTTGATATTGCAGACACGGCCTGCTGCGATTGCGAAAAACGCTGTCTTCGCATTGGCGTACCCGAAAGGTTTTCTGCAGAAACTGCAGACTCTCTCGCACCGCTCCAGCACTGGGAAAAGGGCCAAAATAGCGGCCTTTGAATTTTTTTGGACCGCGATGCAGAGCGAGTCTGGGATAGTCCTCGCCCTGGGAAAGAAAAATATACGGATAGGATTTATCGTCCCGCAGCACAATGTTGTACGGCGGACGCTGGGCTTTGATGAGATTCTGTTCGAGCAGCAGCGCTTCGGCTTCACTCGTTGTCACGGTCACTTCGATAGCGCGGATGCGCTGCACCAAAGCTTGGGTTTTGATATTCAACCCACTTTTATGGAAATAACTGCTGACACGGTTTTTCAGGTTCTTGGCTTTACCGACATACAGAATTTTGCCGGCGCTGTCGTACATCTGGTACACGCCGGGTTGTCGGGTAATATTTTTGAGAAACGTTTTGTAATCGAACTCTGAATTATCGGAAACGGTGGACATGGCGTCTGCTTTAGCGCCTACTCCATAGCGTCTATATCAAGAATTTTGTGTTTAACAGCGAGCAATGTTAGTTCGACATCACTGTTGATGTTGAGTTTTTCAAAAATCCGGTAGCGATAGCTGTTGATGGTTTTCGGGCTGACACAAAAAGTGTCGGCGATGGTCTGCACCTTGGCGCCGTTGGCGATCAGAATGGCGGTCTGTAATTCGCGTTCTGAGAGCATTTCAAATGGCGAAACTGCTGCTTTTCCGCTGAAACTGCGCCATGCCAGCTGCTGCGCCACATTGCTGCTCATATAACGACTGCCGGAGACCACGGTTTTAATCGCGTCGATCATCTCGTCAAAATTCGCCCCTTTGGTGACATAACCGCAGGCGCCGGCCTTCATAAGGCGCTCGGGATACATATCATCGGCCAGTGATGTGACCGCAATAATTTTAATATTGCTGTTGTAGGCAAGAATTTTTTTGGTTGCTTCAAGACCGCCGATACCTGGCATTTTTACGTCCATCAATATCACATCCGGCTTAAATTCCTTGGCCAAGCGCGCTGCTTCTTCACCACTTTTGGCTTCGCCCACCACAGTAAATCCCGGCACATCCGACAGCATCCGCACAATCCCCATGCGCACCAGGTCGTGATCATCCGCCACTATTATTTTGGTCACGTCTACTTCACCTCTTGTCTATCAATCGGGCGGGCCTTGTGTCAGCGATGGAAAATCAGAAAATTCACTCCGTGATTTTCAGCTTTCCGTCGGGCTCCGCCTCCGTCCCTAAAAAGTCAGCGCCAATTTACCATTCTCACCGAGCTAAAGGTACTGGCTCATCAACAAACGGCTTCTCAAACAAGTGTTTATGCGGAATATCAAGAGCTCTTGTTATCAATAAAACGAAAAGTCAGATTGATTCGCGGCTCCACGGCGCGAGTAGTCTTGGGAATGCCGTGACGCCAATAGCGCTGCGTTGTACGCCCCATTTCCAAAAGATCGCCATTGCAAAGATCCAGAGACAGGGATTCTGCCTCCAGCTGGCGCACGGGTTTGAGCACAAACCGGCGGGCACCACCCAACGATAAAGAAGCGATAACAGGCTCAGGACCAAGCTCTGGTTCCTTATCCGCATGAAATCCCATACCGTCCGACCCGGTGCGATACCAGTTGGCGAGCATGCTGTTAAAACGCGCCCCGCACGCAGCCTCCAAACGCTGCTTGAGAGCAAGCAACTCATGCGTCCAAGGTGCCGGGGTGAAAGTGGTGCCGGAGTATCGATAGATCGCATCCGCCTCGCCGTGCCATGCCTGCAAGCGGGGAATGCGATGGGTTTTGCCGGCGATGGTCAGGGTCGGCTGGTCCCACTGCAAAGTTGCACACAGCCGCTCGTACAGTTCTCTCGCCTCCTGATGAGTCAGCCAGCCGCGCCACAACCGAACGGAGGCGGAAGGAAGAGGCAGAGTCTGCCAGCCTGCTGCAGGAAACAAAGACGGCGGGTCGACATGGCTCATAGCTCAGCCTCCGAAAACCTGCGGCTCCATTTCCATGGCGACACCAAAGCGCTCCGCCACATCGCGGCGAATGGCCTCCGCTGTTGCCAGAACAGCCGTGGCGCCGACGCGTGCGGGATTGGTAAGCACCAATGCCTGGTGCTCATGGATTTTGACCTGCTGAAACACCCGGCCGCGCCAACCCGCCTGGTCGATCAACCAAGCCGCTGCCAGTTTACGCATAGGCTCAGCACCGGGTTTTTGGGGCACATCATAGGACGGCATGGAGGGATAGCCGCGCTGCAGGGTTTCGAATAACGACCAGGACACTATGGGGTTTTTAAAAAAGCTGCCGCAGTTGGGAATAAGTTGCGGGTCCGGCAGCTTGCTGCGCCGCACATGGCAAACGGCATCAAATACGGCTCGGGCTGTTATCTCGCCAGTTAATTGTTCGCGCAGGGCCGGATAAGAGACCTCCGGAGAAAATTGCAGAGGTAGCCGTAGCACCACCGCAGTGATGATAAAACGATCACGTAGACGGTGTTTGAATACGCTGTCGCGGTAGGCAAATTCACATTCCTCCGCGTTGAGAGAAACCGGTTCTCCCCCCCGCAACGCAAGCCCTTCGACACGCTCGATAAAGCGGTGAATCTCCACGCCATAGGCGCCGATATTTTGTACCGGCGCGGCACCGACTGTGCCGGGAATCAGCGCGAGATTTTCCAAGCCGTAGAAGCCACGGCCCAGACACCACTCCACCAAGTGATGCCAATTTTCTCCTGCGCCGACTTTTACCGTTGCGTGGGTATCCGTCAGTGCCAGAACTTCCCGGCCCTTGATGCACATATGCAGCACCAGCCCTTCAAGGCGCGGCCGCAATACCACGTTGCTGCCGCCACCCAACACGTGCAGCGGTAAGTGCTCGTCCCGCACCAGTACAAGGGCCTCGCGCAAATCCGCCACGGTATCCACCGCGCACAGGCGCTCCGCCGTTGCAGGTACGGCCAGGGTATTAAAGGACTGAAGATCGACCTCACGCCGCAGTCGCATATCAGGTGGTGGATCTCGCCAATGCGCGGATTTCCGGGCGTTTTTCCAGAATATCCGCGAGCAGCCCATCCGCCGCTTCTTCGATCAAATCGAGGACCAGCTCAAAGCCGTCGCTGCCCCCGTGATAAGGGTCCGGGACCTCCAGATAAGTCTGCTTCCGGCTGAACTCCAGGAACAGGCCGAGATGGCCGGCAAATCCTTCGGGACGAAGCGCTTTGAGCGCCTGCAGATTCTGCCCGTCCATCGCCAGCACATAATCAAAATCGTGGAAATCCGTGACGGTTACCTGCCGGCCACGCTGTTGGCTCAGGTCATAGCCGCGCCGCAACGCCGCCTCGCGGCTGCGGGCATCCGGCAGTTCACCGATGTGCCAGCCAGAGGTACCAGCAGAATCCACCAGGATGTAGCGCTCCAGACCGAGCCGCCGCACGCGGTCCTCTAACACACCCTGCGCCGTGGGTGAGCGGCAGATATTGCCGAGACACACCATCAATACCTGTGTCGGTTTCATAAGCTTTGCTCCAACAAACGCTTCACTCGCTCGAGATCTTCTGGCGTATCCACACCGCCGGGTACCGGTACGCACGCAGGCGCCACATGGATCTGATGACCGTTGGCGAGAACCCGGAGCTGTTCGAGTTTTTCGAAGGATTCGAGAGCCGCCATCGGCCAAGTGACAAATTTGTGCAACAGCGCGACGCGATAAGCGTATAGCCCTATATGACGTTGGGCCAATTCCGCCGCCGGCAACTGTGGATCCACTGAGGAATAAGTATCGCGCCCCCAGGGAATAGGCGCGCGGGAAAAATACAGCGCCTTTTGCTGCAGATCGCTGACGACTTTGACGATATTCGGATTGAAGCAGTCGGACGCTTGATGGAGAGGCTCTGAGAGGGTCGCCACGCTCGCACTTGGGTTATCCGCAAGATTGCGCGCCACCTGGTTGATCACCTCCGGCGGCAGCAACGGCTCATCACCCTGGACGTTCACTACTATGGCGTCATCCGCCAGTCCGAGCTGGGTCACCACCTCTTGCAGACGGTCAGTGCCGGACTCGTGGTCCGGGCGGGTCATACATACACGCCCGCCGAAGTCGGCGGCTGCGTCGGCGACGCGCTGGTCGTCGGTGGCGATCCAGACATCAGTGGCGGCGCTGCGGTTTGCGGCCTCATAAACCCATTGGATCATCGGGCGTCCCGCAATCAGTTTTAAAGGTTTGGCCGGCAACCGGGTAGAACCATAACGGGCGGGAATAATCACGGAGAAGGGCGTCATGAATACAACCTGAGAATCAAGGGGTACGGGAATTGACCAACATTTGGCACAAATGATCGATCAGCGCCTGGGGAATCTGCGCTTCCACTACCAGCGCCCACCACTCATCTGCGGCGAAGGCTCGCACCTTAACTGCGTCCTTTTCGGTCATCAACACCAAGGGCTCGCGCAGCGCTGAAAAATCCTCGGGGGTAAAGGCGTGATGATCAGGAAATGCCCGCGTAGCGCCATGGAAGCCGAGACTCTGCAAAGTGGCAAAAAACCGTTGGGGATTGCCAATGCCGGCAATCGCGGCGGCGCCGTTTAGGTCCAGCTGCTCCAGCGGCACCCGCCGACCGGTTTTGACATGGCGCCAAGCCACCGGCTGAAGCATCATCAAATGAGTTTTTCCAGGTGGCAGCCAATTGGCGGCGAACAACCCACCGTTGAGTAAAACGGCGTCCACTTCCAATAACCGGCACGCTGGCTCCCGCAGTGGACCCACCGGCAGGCAATGGCCATTGCCCAACCGACGCTGACTGTCGACCACCGCAATTTCCCACCTCCGCGCGAGGCGGTAATGCTGCAACCCATCGTCACTGAGAATGACATCGCCCAGTCGTTGTTGTTCGACGTATTGCACAACGGCGACCCGGTCCGCACCTACTACCACTGGACAACCAGTGGCTGTGGCAATCAATACCGGTTCGTCACCATAAGTCTGGGCATCGGCATCCAGCGGTAAAACTCTTACCGAAGCGGCGGCGGCGCCGTAACCCCGGCTGATCACTACAGGTGTAAAGCCTCGCTGTTGGAGCGTTCGGGCGAGGGAAATGATCGCGGGGGTTTTACCCGTGCCACCGACGCTGATATTGCCAATCACAACGACAGGGAGAGCGGACTGATACGAAAAGCGGCGCTGCTTAGTGCGGCGCCGCCTGCTCAAGAATTGAAACAACCAGGAGAGCGGCTGGAAAAGCCAGAGCCAATCCGGCCGTGTGTACCACTGCCGCTCCAGACTGCGCTGCAATCTGCCCATCGGGCTTATTCTTTACCCGATGGATTTCTGGTGGTCATGGTCAGATTGGTGTACCCGAGACGGCCCGCCGCATCCATCGCTTGCACGACTTTTTCATACGGTACATTGGCATCGGCAGTGATGATGAAAGGCAATTCTTTATTGCCCTGCCCCTTCACCTCGATGGCCGTCAACAAGGTTTGCATCTGACTGTTGACAAGACTTTCACCGTTAACGGCATAACTGCCATCGGCGCTGATCATCACTTCGACCTTGTCCGACAGCGCCGGAGTCTGCTGACCCTCCGCCTCCGGCAGATCCACTTTCAAATGAGTTTCCTTGGTGAAAGTGGTGGACACCATGAAAAAGATGAGCAGCAAAAAGACCACATCGATGAGCGGCGTCAGGTTGATTTCGTCGTACTGTTTGCTTTGTCTGCGAAAATGCACAGAAACGTCCTCAGCCGGTTTTCAGATCAACACGACGCTCACTGTGCAGCGCGTCGACCAGCTTGATCGCCTCCTGCTCCATGGTCACAACCAGAGTGTCCACGCGACGCAGGAAAAAGCGGTGGCTGAGCATTGCAGGGATTGCCACACACAAGCCTGCCGCCGTGGTGATCAGCGCAACGGAAATGCCCCCAGCCAAAGCACCAGGGTTGCCCGACCCTTGCAGAACGATTTGATTGAAGACTTCGATCATCCCGAAGACGGTGCCGAGCAGCCCGAGCAGCGGCGATACAGAAGCGATGGTGCCGAGCGTATTGAGAAAACGCTCCATCTCATGAATGACCTGGCTGGCGGCCTCTTCAATACTATCCTTCATGACTTCGCGACCATGGCGGGAATTGCTGAGGCCGGCGGCAAGAATACGGCCGAGAGGCGAGGAGCGGCGCAGTTCCTTGAGTTTTTCCGCATCCATTTGATTGGTCTGAATCCAATTCCATACTTGTCCCAGCTGGTTGCGAGGCGCAATTTTATTTGGATTCAAGGCCCAAAACCGCTCAACGGTGACGGCGATGGTGATGATTGAGCAGATGATGATCGGCAGCATCAACCAGCCGCCGGAGACAATGATTTCGAACACCGGTTTACCCCGTTCTCGTTATTTTTGCCGCCGTATCATACATGATTTGACCTTGGCCAGCGCAACGCAAAAACGCGGCTTTTTGGGCTTACCTAGGCAGTTGTAGGTGCCACAGGCGCCCGCGTCGCTCGCGCGCCTTGGTCACCTCAAGCCCGTCCGAGCGCCAGGTAAAAACCAGGGCTCCATCGGTTGCCGTGTTGTAGCTCGCCGTGCCCATTTCCGCATAGCGCTGCGCCACTTTAGGATGGGGATGGCCATAGCGGTTTCCGTAACCCGCACTGAAAACCACATGCTGCGGACGCAAGCGATAAAGCAGACGATAGGACGAGGAGCTGTTGCTGCCGTGGTGTGGCGCCAGAACCCAGTCCACCGGACCGGCCAATACATCCAGCAGCTTGCGCTCCACCGAGCGGTCCACGTCTCCGGGCAGTAGCAGACGTACAACACCTTCTGCTGTGGGCACTTCCAGCAGCAGAACACAGGAACTGTTATTACCGGAGAGCCGGAGGCTTTCCGGCGGCCAGATCACAGTGAATGTCACTGAATCTTCCTGCCATGTCTGCCCCTGGCGACAAAGCGCTCCAGCCGTAGGTAAGAGGTCGAGAGTTTCCCCAAGAAGTAGTCGATCAATCGTAAATGCCGTCGCAATGCTCCGGGCTCCGCCCGCATGATCCAGGTCGGCATGGCTGATCATCAGGTCGAGCTGGCGCACACCGAGATGGCGCAGATAGGGCGCCACTATGCGGCTGCCCGCATCAAAGTTATCGGAAAAGGCGGGACCGGCATCGTAGAGCCAGGTTTTTCCGGGTGTCTGCAGAATTACTGCCTGCCCCTGCCCTACATCCATCACCGTCACCCGCAGTAGATAATCCGGCCGCTGCACCGATGCCAATGTAATCACCAACCAAAAAACGCCGATCCACCGCACCCTCAGACCGGCGGGCGCAAGCAGGAGCAGAACACCTGCGCTGATCAATACCAGATCTAGAGCATCGAGCGTGCGCCCCGGCCACCAGAGCACAGCGGGCAGACCTTGGAAAAAGCCGAGGCACCACCACAACCAGTCAAACACGCGATCCATCTGCAGCAACAGCCATTCGGCGACGCTCGGCAACAACGGGTGAATCAGAGCGGCAACCAAAAGCGCTGGTACCAACATAAAAGAGACAACCGGGACTGCGATCATATTGGCCACAGGCCCACTAAGACTGGTGCCCTGCCCTATGAGCCACAGCGGCAACGTCAGACCGATGGCCATCATGGGCTGGGTGATAAGAAACGCCCGCAGTGGCTTTTGCTGACGTCTGCCGCTGAACACATAGAACAACAGCGCCACAGCTAAAAATGACAACCAGAACCCCGCACTCTCCCACGCCAAAGGCTCGTTCAGCCCGACCACAGCCAAGGCCACTCCCAA
>JAEZGT010000097.1 GCA_023416875.1 Pseudomonadota bacterium | reverse complement strand
CTTCAACGCAGTCTCGGATGGGCAGCTTCTGGCTGGCTCAACAGCTTTTGTATATCAGGTACACCAAAGCTGACACCAGAATAAATCGCACTGAGTAGCGTCATATCGTCATGGGTGACGGTTCTGGTGCGGTTGGCAACATCTGCCAGAGCTACTGAGGTCAGACTGTTGTTATGCACGCTTACCATTCGGCCGAATTCCTTCTGCATCACCAACCGTGCCGCGTAGCAGCCCAAATTGGTCGCAAACAGCCGGTCGAATGCACTGGGTTGGCCGCCGCGCTGGACGTGCCCTAACACTGTGGTTCGAACCTCCATGGGGATGTGTGGCTCGATCTGTTGCTGCAAATAGCGCCCAATACCACCCAGGCGGATGGGATCCGGACTGTCGGCAATGTTGCGATCAACCACCATCTGGCCGTCTTTCGGAGTAGCGCCTTCTGCGACCACCAGCATGGAGTAGTGATGGGTTTTGGCCCGCTCCTGGAGCACGCGGATCACTTCATCCAGCTCATAGGGGAATTCCGGCATCAGGATCATGTCGGCATCGCCAGCCACCCCACCGTAGAGCGCGATCCAGCCGGCATACCGGCCCATGGTCTCCACGATCATCACCCGCCCGTGGCTGCGGGCGGTGGTGTGGAGCCGGTCCATTGCTTCCGCAACGATTCCTACTGCGGTGTCAAAGCCAAAGCTCCGGTCCGTGTGCATAAGGTCGTTGTCGATGGTTTTGGGAATGCCGACAAAATTCATGCCGCGCTGGCTGAGCTCGTGACAGAGCGACATGGTGCCGTCCCCGCCTAGGGCGACGACGCAATCCAAACCCAACTCGCGATAGAAATCCATAACGGAGCCCGACACGTCCTGTCCCTTGTAATTGAGCGGGGAAGAGCGGTTGCAGGTTCCCAGAATAGTCCCGCCGGATTGAATCAAACCCAGACAGTCGGATTTTTTTAGTGGCTGGACGCGACGTTGGATCAGCCCGAGAAAGCCGTCTTCTATACCGATAACTTCCGCATTGGCAGTTTCGATAAGCGTTTTTGCTACACCACTGATGGCCGCGTTAAGACTGGAACAGTCGCCACCGCCGGTAAGGATTCCCACTCTCATAATTTTGGCTCCGAAGTGCTGAGGTCTATGCCTTTGGCAATCGCCATCGCATTTATGTTCACCAATCATACTAGCGTTTTGCCAATCTTTATTTTTAAGTGTTGCCGATATTTGATTTTGAGCAAGTCGGCATCAGCCAATAATTGCTGAATGTGATCACTTCTGCGTAAAACGCTTATTTCTTCAGATTCTGCACTATCTGGTAGATCTGGTTTTTATCCAAAGGTTTCGCAATATGTCCGGTTGCGCCAGCTTCGAGGCAGTGTGCGCGGTCCTGGCGACTGACGTTGCCGGACACTATGTAAAGTGGGCTATCGTTACCCAATGCTCGAATTCGTTTGGTGGCGGTCAGGCCATCCATTATCGGCATTTCCATATCCATCAATATCAGGTCGAATTTATGCTGACGTATCAGCTCGAGCGCGGTTTCACCGTCGGCGGCGAGGGATACCTCCGCTTTCTCGTTAGCTTTGGTGATGTAGCGGAAGAGAATCATTTGATTGACTTCATTATCCTCGGCAATCAGCACTCTGCACGGCTGATTCGGTTCAGGTTGTGCTAATTGCTTAAGGGTTGCGAATAATTTTTCCCGAATAATCGGCTTTTCCACGACGTCCGCAAATCCCAGTTGTTGATATTCCTCAACTTGATGGGTCATGACATTCGCAGTAAATGCCACCATGGGCGTTTGAATACCCAAAGCTTGAATCGCGCGCGCAGCGTCCGCGCCGCTCATGACGGGCATTTGTATATCCATCAAAATCAGCGAGTATTGTTTCTGTTTGGCGGCTTCCACGGCTTTGATTCCGTTATCCACCACATCTACTTCCATACCGGCCTGATACAGCAATCGCTCGACTAGGCGCTGATTTTCTTGATTATCCTCAGCTACTAGAGCCCTGCCGCCGATATGCGGAATGCCTCCGTAGGTTTTGGAATCGATGATCTCTGCCATCCGATCGGCAAACTCAGCGGGATTTCTAATATAGGGACCTGTAGCCAAGCCAACGGGTAATTGCAAAATAAACGTGCTGCCAATGCCCTTTTCACTTTCTACAGTGAGGTCGCCACCCAATAACTGCGCAAGGTTTTTGGAGATATACAAACCCAAACCAGTGCCACCGAACAGCCGGGTCGTCGAGGTGTCCGCTTGATCAAATGCGGTGAAAATCCGGCTTTTTTCGTTTTCGCCAATGCCGATGCCGGTATCGCAAATGCAAATCTGCAAGCACTCATTCGCTTGCATGCGGACCAGTATTTTAATACTGCCCTGAGCCGTGAATTTGACGGCGTTATTGCACAGATTCAAAAGGATCTGTTTAAAACGCGTGGGATCGGTGATCAAGGCAGTAGGAATGGGAAAATCGACATCGAGAATATATTGCAGGTTTTTATCGCGGGTTTTGATTTTCATGTAGGAGTCGATATCGCATAGCACCTCCAATAAATTGGAGGGCAGCTGCTCGACCTCGATTTTGTGGGCATCGATTTTGGAAATATCGAGTATATCGTTGATCATACTCAGCAAATGTTTACCGCTTCGCATGATATGACCGATAAAACTATTGCGCTCCTCGGCGGTGATGCCATCCTCGGCGAGCGCTTCGGAGTAACCCATAATGGCTGTTAATGGGGTGCGAATCTCGTGGCTCATATTGGCCAAAAAGCGGCTTTTAGTTTCTTCTGAAGCTTGCGCCTTCTGTTGCGCGATCTCCGCTTTTTCCTTCGCTATTGCCAGTTCCTTGAATAAGGTGGCGTTGCGCACAGCAGTGCCGACCTGCACCAGCAATTGCTGGATGCGGTCCATATCGCGTTTGGTCAAATTAAAATGCTGTTCGTAGTTGATAAACGCTGCGCCGGCGACAACCTTGTCCTCAACGAAAACCGGGAAATATGCAATAGACACACTCGGCTTTACGCAATACAGATCGTAATCGATTTTGTCTCCAGCTTTGACCAATTCAGGCGTTATATCGGGAATGCAAATAGCTTTGCGTTTGAGCAGCGCTTTGACAAAAAGGCTGTTGTAATCGCGCACCATATCGAATTTCAGTTTGCGAAATGCGCTGTGTTGCTGCTCGGTAATCGTCGAGCCATAAATTCCCAATACTTCCAAGCGCTGCGCCGGTTCGTCGAAGGCCAACATATACAGCGCCTCAAACGGGTGCAGGCGCTCCATGGTCTGCATCACGCTTCGCATAATGGTGTCGACATCCATGTGAGCATTAACCGCAAG
>JAEZGT010000083.1 GCA_023416875.1 Pseudomonadota bacterium | reverse complement strand
GAGCAGCGCAGATGCGATCTTGCAAGTCCATTAAATAGTCTTTAACCGCGTGTTTATCAGGTTGGCTCATAGGATTCTCGTTGACGATTCAGGCGCGCACCAACGCGCCGGTGACTAGATCCCGGATGGTACTGGGCTTGGCATTGCGATTGACCTGTCCTGGCGCGTACTCCACCTGGTCACCGAAATAAAAGCGCGCCTTCAGGGCGCTGCGCGCGGGTGGCAAGCCTTGGGGATTGGCAGATGTAGAAACCAGCGGGCCAGCCAGCTGACACAGCGCGCGCACCACCGGATGGGCGCTCACCCTTAGGGCGACCGTGGTGTGCTCGCCGCAGATCCAATACGGCACTTCGCCGTGATGGGGTACCAGCCAAGTGTTAGGGCCGGGCCAACTGGCGTTCAACACTGCGCGCTGATCCGGCTCCAAATGGCGGAGGATAAATTCGAATTGCGCCGCAGCGGCCGCGACCAGAATCACACCTTTGCTTACCGGTCGTTTTTTGAGTTCGAGAATTTTCTCAACGGCGTGGCGATTGCGCGGATCTGCGCCCAAACCCCACACACCTTCGGTCGGATAGGCCAGTACGCCGCCCGACGCCAGTTGGCGGGCAGCGCGCCCTATGGCTGGATGAAATCGATAATTCAAAGTCCCACTGCCTCGGCAAGGACCACCTGGGGTGGCGCGGAAAGCGGGGAAAAGTACCTCAGTTCATCTTGAGGGACAAGTCTAGGCCCCTCACTACTGGCAGGGAGCGCGCATAGCCATTGCCCATATTGCCAACGAGACCGCGCAGCTCCATGGTCAGCAGCGCTGCCATAAGCTCCCCGGCTCCAAGGCCCGTGCGCTCCACCAAGGTATCTAAGGTAATGGGGTCGTAACCCAATTCTGCGAGAATCCGCTCTTCGTGTTCGTTTTCCACCAGCTCACCCGCAACCTGCAGAGCGGTGCGCGCCGGATCCTGTAGCTCCTGCCATTTCATCGACAGGAAGCCCTGCAGTTCGTCCACTATGTCCTGGGCGGTTTCCACCAATTTGGCACCGTCTTTAATCAACGCGTGGCAACCGCGACTGAGAGGATTATGAATGGACCCAGGGATGGCGAAGACTTCGCGATTCTGCTGCAGCGCGTAGCGGGCGGTTATCAAGGAGCCGCTTTTGACCGCCGCCTCCACCACCAGCACACCGAGACTAAGGCCGCTGATGATGCGATTGCGCTGGGGAAAATTCGCCGGAAGAGGTTGCACACCGAGAGGAAATTCCGTGATCACAGCACCGCCGTGGTTGACGATCTCCTGGGCGATCTGAAAGTGGCGCTGGGGATAAATCTGATCGATGCCTGTACCGAGGACGGCAATGGTTTTACCGTTGGCGCTCAAGGTGCCCTGATGGGCCGCTATATCAACACCTAGAGCAAGTCCGCTGGTGATGGTGACGCCGGCGGCGGCAAGCTCGCGAGCGAATTGGGTGGCATTGTCACGGCCTCCCGGTGTAGGGCTGCGACTGCCAACCACCGCGATCTGCGGCAGAGAAAGAACCGTCGGGTCACCCCACACATATAACAGTGGCGGCGCCCGGCGGATTTCCCGCAACAAATGCGGATAGTGTTCACTGTGGGGATCGAGAAGATGAATGTTGTGATCTTCCAGCCAAGTTAGGTCGGCGCGCACTTGGCGCATCACCGGACTGTTCTCGCCGCGTTCACGGTAATCCATCAAGGCATCACAGGCTGTCGCAGACAATACTTTGGATACAACATCAATGGGCGCTTCCAGCGCGGTATTCAGTACAGGAAACTCATCCAGCAAACGCCAATAAGTGCCGGAACCGGTTTCGGGAAGACGTTGCAGGAGCAGTATTTGTTCGGTGGAGGTCAACATGTCATCGTCCGTGAAACCCTGAAGAAACGATCGGCGTAAAGCCTAACAGCATGTGACAGAGCTGTCACTGCGCGCCAATTCATCAACTTAAATAAAAAAGCCCCGTAATGACGGGGCTTAGACAGACGCTGCTTAACCTTAGGGGTTGCGTGCCAGATCACGGATCGCCAGCGGCCGGTCAGCCTCCAACACCAATCCCAGACTGACTTTTTCGAAGGTGCGGAACACCATTACCAGCCCAGCGCGCTCGTCCGGCAGAGTCACCATATCGCCTTTGACCCGGTCTTTAACTGTGCCGCCGCGCTTATACACAGCCAATACATTACCAACAGCTATACCTTCGCGGTCACCTCTGTTAATAACCACAACGTCCATTTTGCCCACTTGAGTCACGCCACCTTCAACGGCAATGATCTGGGCGTTGACGTCGACCTTGGGCGCGGAAGGGAAGAAATTGGCATCGATGGAGCGCTGTTCTTCGCTGAGCAGGCGATCGCCGACGCGCACTTCTTCAGTGGTGCGGGTCATCAGCAAAGTTGCGACTTCACCATCCAGTGCGCGCATGCGGCCTGAACCTATATCCATCGCCTGGATACCCAGCAGTTCGCCAGTTTCCGGATCTATATAAGTGTCCCCCCGGCGATAAACGCCATATACCGCGACATCACTGTCGAAGGTGCCGCGGGCATACAATCGATCACCCTTGCCAAGCACCAAACGCTTGGATTCGCCGGATACCACGTGAGGCGCACGATCCAATTCTTCTTGCGTGACTACCCGGCTGCGCGAGAGGAAGTTATTGATTTTGTCGAGGGGGATGGTGGGAATGGCTTCGCCTTCATCCAGGGTTCTGACTTTGGGTGACAGCTTCACCACACGATTGCTGCTGTCTACGACTATGCGAGGTTTGCCATCGAAATACACCAACCGGATGACATCGCCAGGATAGATCAAGTGGGGGTTGGCGATTTGCGGATTGACATGCCAGATTTCCGGCCACATCCAGGGATTGCTGAGAAAGGTATTCGAGATATCCCACAGAGTGTCGCCTTTTACAACTGTGTACTCTTCAGGATAATCAGATCTAAGTTCCGGTTCCTGCGCCATTGCCTGGCCGAGCAGCAGACATGCGCCCAGCAAACCCAAGATGCGTTTTTTCATATTCAGCGGTCCTGTACCATGCGGCCTTAGAGATGTATTAAAGTTATTATAGTAGTCGAATGCTGCTGGGTTGAAAGCCAGGTTCGGCAGAGGTCGTCTTCAATAACTGATGGCTGATCATTATGTTAGCAGCGACATTTACCCCTTTACTAGCGAAGTTTGTCACAAAGGCCAATGGCACAATTAACCATACTTCAGTTCCCAGATCCACGTCTGAGAACCCACGCAAAGCCGGTTGAGCAGGTCGACGACCGGGTCCGTCAGCTTATCGATGATATGTTTGAGACAATGTACGAGGCGCCCGGAGTAGGGTTGGCCGCGACTCAAGTCAACGTGCATGAGCAAATTGTGGTTATCGATGTTTCGGAAGAGCGCGACCAACCTCTGGTGTTCATCAATCCCAAAATCGAAGTGATCGACGAAACGCTTTTCGATTATGAGGAGGGCTGTCTGAGCGTGCCTGGGTTTTATGAAAAGGTAACCCGTCCGCGCCATGTGCGAGTCACAGCGTTGGATCGCAACGGCGAATCCTTCACCATCGAGCCCGAAGGACTGTTGGCGGTTTGTATTCAGCACGAATGCGACCACTTGAATGGCAAGCTCTTCGTCGACTATCTGTCCAATCTGAAACGCCAGCGGATTCGCGCCAAGCTCGAAAAACAGCGCAAAGAAACCTGATCCGGAGCTTCCTCCTCCACTCTCTTGGTAATTCCGATGGCCACAGACGACGGGCTCAAGATTATTTTTGCCGGCACACCGGAATTTGCCGCCCGGCATTTGAATGCGCTTTTACACAGCCCACACCGGGTCATCGCTGTCTACACCCAGCCAGATCGACCGGCAGGTCGTGGTAAAAAACTACAGGCGAGCCCGGTGAAGGACGCCGCCGTGGCAGCTGGCATTGAGGTCCAGCAACCTCTTTCGCTGAAAACAGCGGAGGCCCAAGCAACCCTCGCCGCTTACGACGCAGACGTCATGGTGGGAGTGGCTTATGGGTTGCTGCTGCCCGCCGCTGTGCTGGCGGCCCCGCGTTTTGGCTGCATCAATGTGCACGCCTCGCTGCTGCCGCGCTGGCGTGGCGCCGCGCCGATTCAACGGGCGATTGAGGCCGGTGATACCGAGACAGGCGTCACCATCATGCAGATGGATGTGGGTCTCGACACCGGCCCCATGCTGTTGACCCGCACCTGTCCAATCCGGCCCGATGATAACGCCGCCGACCTGCACGACCGTCTAGCGGAAATTGGGCCGCCGGCGCTATTGGAAGCTCTTAACCAACTGCGGAATGGCACTCCGCGGGGCGAAGTGCAGGACAACAGCCTCGCCACTTATGCCCACAAGCTCACCAAAGAGGAAGCGGTAATTGACTGGACGCAGCCTGCCAATCTGCTTGAACGCCGCGTCCGCGCCTTCAATCCTTTTCCCGTAGCCTTCACGACTTTTGCCGAAGAGCCGCTGCGCATCTTTGAAGCGACAGTGCATACGCGCTCCCACTCCGCTGCACCCGGCACCATCCTGCAGGTGGACCGGGAGCTGGTGGTTGCCTGTGGTGAGCAGACATCCCTGGCGCTGTTGACCGTGCAACTAGCGGGTAAAAAAGCCATGGCAGTGAGAGATTTATTGAACGGCGCGGCCGGCCGCTGGCAGCCAGGCATGCAGCTGGGCGCGCCATGAGCGCCTCGGTGCGTACCCTGGCCGCACGTTTTCTCGCTGACGTGATTCGCGGTGATAAATCCTTGGCGGCGCTCCCGCCTTATTCCCAGCTAAGCGCTCAGGACCGGGCTTTGCTCCAGGAACTTTGTTTCGGCGTCTGCCGCTTCTATTTTCGTCAGGACGCTTTGTTGCGCGACTTTCTGCCCAAAGCGCTGAAAGCCAAAGATGCGGATGTGCAGGCGTTGCTGCATCTGGGCGTATACCAGCTGCTCTACACGCGCATCCCCGATCACGCCGCCATTGGTGCGACTGTCGAGGCTGCTAATGGTTTGAAAAAGCCCTGGGCCAAGGGCTTGATCAATGGTGTTCTGCGCAATCTGCAGCGTCGGTTGCCCGAGCTCCTCTGGCAGGAGTTGCCGAGTCACCCGGATTGGCTTGCCAACGCTTTGCGGCAAGCCTGGCCTGAGCAGTGGCAAGCCATTCTCGCTGCCAACGATCAGCGCCCGCCTTTTACCTTGCGGGTCAATCGCGCCAAGACCACGCGCGACGCCTACTTGGCCGAATTACACCAGCAGGGTTTGCTCGCTGAAGCCTGCGCCTTTGCCCCCGATGGCCTCACTTTGCAACAGCCTTGCCCGGTGACCGATCTGCCGGGTTTTACCGAAGCAGCGGTGAGTGTGCAGGATGAAGCGGCACAGCTGGCAGCCAGCCTCTTGCAACTGGCGCCCAACCAGCGCGTGCTCGACGCCTGTTGCGCACCTGGCGGCAAAACCTGTCACATCCTCGAATGTGAGCGCTCACTCAAAGAGGTGGTGGCGCTGGATGTGGAGGCTGCGCGCATGGCGCGAGTCGAGGAAAACCTGCGCCGCCTGGGCCTGACCGCAACCTTAAAAGTCGCCGACGCCGCCGACACTGCGGCATGGTGGGATCAGCAACCGTTCGACCGGATTCTGCTCGATGCGCCCTGTTCTGCTACGGGTGTGATTCGCCGCCATCCCGATGTCAAATTGCTGCGGCACGCAAATGATATTGCTAAGCTTGCGGACCTGCAGCGGCGGCTGTTGGATGCGTTGTGGCCAACGTTGAAACCCGGTGGCTTGCTGGTTTATGCCACCTGCTCGGTGCTGCCCCAAGAAAACGAGGAGCAAGTGGCAGCCTTTGTTGCGGCCCGTGGCGACGCGGAGCATCTTCCCATAACGGCAGACTGGGGCATCCAGCGCTCCTATGGTCGCCAGCTTTTACCCCGCGATGGCGGCCATGACGGTTTTTACTACGCGCTTCTGCGCAGGCGCTGAGCGCCACGCAACAATCGGCTGAGTCGGTCCTATGAAAATTATTATTCTCGGCGCCGGACAAGTCGGCGGCACCTTGGCCACCAATCTCTCCAGCGAGGCCAACGACATTACCGTCGTCGACCGCAATGAAACCTCTCTGCGCGAACTGCGCGATCGCATCGATATAGGTGTGGTCTACGGCCACGCCTCCCACCCCTCGGTGTTGCTGCGTGCCGGCATTGAAGACGCGGATATGTTGATCGCCGTCACCAGCGACGACGAGATCAACATGGTCGCCTGCCAGATCGCTCACAGCCTGTTTAACACCCCCACCAAAATCGCCCGAATCCGCTCGCAGGAATACGCCGCTTACCCAGGCATGTTCCGCAAAGACGCGCTTCCAGTAGACGTGATCATCAGCCCCGAGCAGATCGTGTCCAACTACATCTACCGCTTGGTGGAACACCCCGGCGCTCTGCAGGTGTTAGATTTCGCTGGCGGTCGCGTGCAGCTGGTGGCAGTGCGGGCGTACTACGGTGGGCCGCTGGTGGGGCAGGAGTTGCGCTTTATTCGCAAACATGTG
>JAEZGT010000078.1 GCA_023416875.1 Pseudomonadota bacterium | reverse complement strand
TCGAACGGCAAATGGTCGCGGATATAAGGCGCCGCTGCGGCGAGATAACCACCGAACAGGGCGCCGGCAAATACCAGCGTCGCCCCAATGGCGGACTGTACGGCGGCGTAGCCGGCAAAGTTGGTGCGGTGCGGGCGTATGTCGTAAAGGTAATTGGCCGTGCTCAGAGAAAATCCGCTCCAGGCGAATCCTGAAATTGCCTGTACCCAGAGCAGGTAATAAAAATTCGGCGATATCAGCCACCACAAGGGCAAGGTCGGCAGAATGCAGCTGGTGATCACCATAACAAGGCGATTGCCGAAGCGATCGCTCATTCGCCCCCAGAATTTCAGTGTGACAAATTGGGTGGCGATGGAGGAAATGCTGCACAGGCTGTACTGCAGATAGGAGAACCGCAATTCCGACAGCATATACACCGCAAAAAACGGCGCGGATATGGCGACCATGCCCTGCATGCCGGCAACAAACAAACTGTAATTGCGAAAGGTTCTGTCCTTGAGCGAGTGCAAAGTGTGGCGCATGGTTTCGGCAAAATGGCGCGATTGCGCCGCCGGCACATGAGGATCAGGGTCGTGCATTTCCCATAACAGCCAGGCGGAGACAAACCGACCTATAGAGGCTGCGCCAAAGAGCAATAAAAATCCCAGCCAGGCTTTGCCTGAAGCTTCGCCTACGCTGAGCATGGCGCCCCCAGCGAGAAAAACCACCAGCGACGTGGCCATGGTCAAGCGAGTGCGCGAGGCGAAAAAGACTCCCCGACGGCGTCGCGGCACTATGCTGCCCATCCAGGCCCGCCACTGGGGCTGGATGACATTCATACTCGCGTGATAGAAAATCGCCAACACAATCAGCGCCAGCATGCCCCACTCGGGGTGAAATAGCGCCAGCACCCCCATACCAGCGACCACCAGCGCCTGGATCACCGCAAAAATCGTGATCAACAAGCGCCGGGGGATATAGGCACCGAGCCACACGGAAAGCAATTGAAACACCGCGCCAAAAAATTGCGGAAACGCGGTGAGCCAGCCCATCTGCACGATGCTCGCCTGCAGATAAATCGCAAAGGCGTTGAAGAAATTGTCGCCCGTCGCCGTCATGGTGGAGGACGCCACCGCCTCCACTTGGGAACAGCGCAAGGTTCTGCGCAACCAAGTGCGCTGAGGGACGCGGCGTTCCGGACCTTTACTGTTTGATGTCATGCGGTTTATGGCCTTATCACTTCGCCGAAACAGGCTGCCGTTTTGCCGACAGCGACGAGGGGCATGATTGAGCCTAAAACACCTCCAGTCGGGTGGCTTCCGAACAGACGTTGTTTCAGTTTTTTTTGAGTATAGCGAGCTAAATCGAGGTCAGATGCTATTGCCAGCCGGGACGGGCCTCACCTGCACAGCCAGGCGTTCCACCGGGTTTCCTTTTTCACATACACCGGAGGTGACCACCATGACCAACTCCAACAGTTTCAAGGCGCTCTCCCAGTTGAATCTCGACGGAGAATCCTATGCGTACTTTTCTCTGCAGGCTTTGCCTAAGGAACAGGTTCAGCGCCTGCCCTTTGCGTTAAAGATCCTGCTGGAAAACCTGCTGCGCAAAGAAGATGGAGTCAATGTGACCCCCCGGGATATAGAGGCGTTGCTGGCCTGGCAGCCGACCGCAGACCCGGACTACCAAATTAATTTCACCCCGGCGCGGGTGGTGTTGCAGGATTTTACCGGTGTGCCCGCCGTGGTGGACCTCGCGGCCATGCGCGCCGCCATGCGCCAGTTGGGCGCCGATCCCGCGCGCATCAATCCTCTGGGCCCGGTGGATCTGGTGATCGACCACTCAGTGATGGTGGACGAATTCGGCCGCCCGGATGCCCTCGCGCGCAATATCGAATTGGAATTCGAGCGCAACGGCGAGCGCTATCAATTTCTGCGTTGGGGGCAAAAAGCCTTCGACAATTTCCGCGTGGTGCCGCCGGGCACCGGCATTGTCCATCAGGTCAACCTGGAATATCTGGCGCAGGTGGTAATGAAGGAACGCACTGGCGATAAAACCTTACTGGTGATGGATACGCTGGTAGGAACGGATTCCCACACCACTATGATCAACGGCCTGGGTGTACTCGGCTGGGGCGTCGGCGGCATTGAAGCGGAGGCGGCCATGCTCGGCCAGCCCATCACCATGCTGATTCCACAAGTGGTGGGCTTCCGCCTCACCGGCAAATTGCGCGAGGGCGCCACCGCGACCGATCTCGTGTTAACCGTTACGCAGATGCTGAGAAAAGCTGGCGTGGTCGGTAAATTCGTGGAATTTTTCGGCCCCGGTCTTAGCAATCTCCCCCTCGCCGACCGCGCCACCATCGGCAATATGGCCCCGGAATACGGCGCCACCTGCGGCCTATTTCCCATCGATCAGGAAACCCTGAATTACCTCATTCTCTCGGGCCGAGATCAACGCCAGGTGGACCTGGTGGAAGCCTACGCGAAAGCTCAAGGTTTCTGGCGCGACGACAGCACGCCGGACGCGGACTACAGCTCAACCTTGGAGCTGGACCTGAGTTCGGTAGAGCCGAGCTTGGCCGGCCCCAAACGACCGCAGGACCGTATCGCCCTCGGCGCTGTAGCGAGGGAATTTGGCGAGCTGATGCAAACCGAACACAGCCGCCGCTCCGCCACTTTGGCCAGCGATCGCGGGGCGAAAAAATCAAGCGATGGCCAAACCGGTGATTTGCCATTAAAAGACGGTGCCGTGGTCATCGCCGCAATTACATCGTGCACCAATACGTCCAACCCGGCGGTACTGATCGCCGCAGGTCTGGTGGCGAGAAATGCTCATGCACGCGGTTTAAAAACCAAGCCTTGGGTAAAAACCTCCTTCGCTCCTGGCTCGCAAGTGGTTCCGGCCTATATGGAAAAAGCCGGCTTGCTCGAACCGCTGCGCCAGCTCGGCTTTGATATCGTCGGTTTCGGTTGTACCACCTGTATCGGCAACTCCGGCCCATTGCCGGACGAGGTGCAAAAAGCGATTTACGATAAGGATCTGCTCGTTGCTGCGGTGTTGTCAGGAAACCGCAATTTCGAAGGGCGCATTCATCAGGACGTCAAAGCCAATTACCTCGCCTCACCGCCTTTAGTCGTTGCCTACGCACTTGCAGGCAATATGGATATTGATCTCACCAAAGATCCTCTGGGTACGGGGAGCGATGGCAAGCCGGTATTTCTTAAAGATATCTGGCCCAGCCAAAAGGAAATCAGCGATTACATCGCGCGCAATATCTCCGCGCAGCTTTATCGGGAAAAATATTCGGATGTGTTTGCCGGCAGCACGCAGTGGCAAGGTCTCCCAGTTCCAGAAGACGAAGTGTATTACTGGCCGGAATCCACCTACGTCAAACAACCGCCCTACTTTGCCGGCATGACCATGGAGGTTACGCCGCCGCACGCCATTATCAATGCACGCTGCTTGGTAAAAGTTGGCGACTCCATTACCACTGACCATATTTCCCCCGCCGGTTCGATCAAGAAAAACAGCCCTGCGGGTGAATACTTAATGGCCCACGGCGTAGAGCCGAAGGATTTCAACAGCTATGGTTCACGTCGCGGCAACCACGAAGTTATGGTGCGCGGCACCTTTGCCAACGTGCGCTTGCGCAACCAGCTCGCACCGGGAACGGAAGGCGGTTATACCACCTACCTGCCGACCAACGAGCAAACCAGCATCTACGACGCCGCCGTACGTTATGCGGAAAATAAAGTACCGCTGATTATTCTTGCAGGGCACGAATACGGCACCGGCTCCAGCCGCGACTGGGCCGCTAAAGGCACCAATTTACTCGGCGTCAAAGCGGTGATTGCACAAAGTTTTGAACGTATTCACCGTTCGAACCTCGTCGGTTTTGGTGTTCTGCCCCTGCAATTTTTGTCTGGAGAAAGCGCTGATTCACTCGGTCTGAAAGGCGATGAGTTTTTCACTATCGAAGCTGTAAAAGGCGAGCCAAGGGAATTGCAGGTAACCGCCACATCAAGCGCAGGAGATAAAAAAGAATTTACCGTGCAAGTTCGTATCGACACCGCAGTCGAATGGGAGTACTACCGTCACGGCGGCATTTTGCATTACGTGCTGCGGCAGTTGGCAAAGGATTGATGGGTTCGGGGAGGAGCTAGCCTCCTGCCCCTTCTCCGCCCGGTCCGGTCATAGGTGCCGGATCGGTCAATTGATTGAATGTCTCCCGATCCATCAGATTTTTCTCCCGCACTACATCCCATAAGGTTTTATTTTCTGCATAGGCTTGTTTTGCAACGGCCGCTGCCACGTCGTAACCGATTTTAGGAGCCAAAGCTGTTACCAACATCAACGAATTGTGCAGATGATTTTTTATGACGTCTTCGTTTGCTTGCATTCCATCGACACAGCGCAAACGAAAACTGTCACAAGCATCCGCGAGCAAATCGATGGATTGCAGAACGTTGTGAATAATCACCGGCTTAAACACATTTAACTGCAAATGAGCTTGCGATGCCGCTACCGTAACAGCGGTATCGTTACCAATCACCTGCGCGGCCACCATGGTGAGCGCCTCAATCTGAGTGGGATTGACTTTGCCAGGCATAATCGAACTGCCCGGCTCATTCGCCGGCAAAATTAATTCACCCAAACCGCAAC
>JAEZGT010000042.1 GCA_023416875.1 Pseudomonadota bacterium | reverse complement strand
GGTCTATGCTTAGCAAAGGGGATTTGAGAGCAGGAACACGTCCGTTGCCACACATATTCAAGCCTTGGCGAACTGCTTTGGGTTTGGATCACGCCGTTTTGAGGAGGACCATTGTATGACGATCTTCAACCACTATCGCAATCGATTTGCTGCGACCCAACAAGAAGAACTCACCATCCAAGAATATCTGGAACTCTGCAAATCGGACCCGTCGGTATATGCGACGGCGGCGGAGCGCATGCTGCTTGCGATAGGAGAGCCAGAGCTGGTCGACACGTCTCGCGACTCGCGTATGAGCCGAATTTTTTCCAACAAAATCATCAAACGCTATAAGGCTTTCGAAGAATTTTACGGCATGGAGGAATCGATTGAACAAATCGTGTCCTTCTTCCGTCACGCTGCGCAAGGTCTCGAAGAGAAGAAACAAATTCTTTATTTGCTCGGTCCCGTCGGCGGCGGCAAATCCTCCCTTGCCGAAAAACTAAAAAGCTTGATGGAAAAACAACCGATCTACTGCATTAAAGATTCTCCTGTATTCGAATCACCGTTAGGTCTTTTCGACCCTGACGAAGACGGCGCAATTTTGGAAGAGGATTACGGCATACCGCGCCGTTACGTCAAAACTATTATGTCGCCTTGGGCCGTCAAACGCCTCCACGAATTCGGCGGTGATATCAGCCAGTTCAAAGTGATCAAAGTTCACCCATCCATTCTCAATCAAATCGCCATTTCCAAAACCGAACCCGGCGATGAAAACAATCAGGATATTTCTTCTCTCGTGGGTAAAGTGGATATCCGCAAGCTGGAGGATTTCCCGCAAAACGATCCCGATGCCTACAGTTTCTCCGGTGGTCTCTGCCGTGCCAACCAAGGCATCATGGAATTTGTGGAGATGTTTAAAGCCCCGATCAAAGTTTTACACCCGCTTCTGACGGCAACCCAGGAAGGCAATTTCAATGGCACTGAAGGACTTGGCGCCATTCCTTTTGAAGGGGTAATTCTGGCGCACTCGAACGAGTCTGAATGGCAGGCATTTAAAAACAACAAGAACAATGAGGCATTTATCGACAGGGTCTATATCGTCAAAGTCCCTTATTGTTTGCGCGTCTCGGAAGAGATCAAAATTTACGACAAACTGCTGCAACACAGCTCACTATCCGAAGCACCCTGTGCTCCGGATACGTTGAAATTACTTGCGCAATTTTCAGTCCTCTCCCGTCTTAAAGTTCCGGAAAACTCCAATTTGTTTTCCAAGATGAGGGTTTACGACGGAGAAAATCTGAAAGATACGGATCCGAAAGCCAAATCGCTGCAGGAATATAAAGACAGCGCCGGCGTTGATGAAGGCATGGTGGGCTTATCCACGCGCTTCGCATTCAAGATTCTGTCTAAAGTTTTCAACTTTGACCCAACCGAAATTGCCGCTAACCCGGTGCACCTGCTCTACGTGTTGGAACAGCAAATCGAACAGGAGCAATTCCCAGAAGAAGTCTCAACGCGGTATTTGGCGTTTATCAAAGAGTATCTTGCCCCCCGTTATGTGTCCTTTATTGGCAAGGAAATCCAGACTGCCTATCTGGAATCTTATGCGGAGTATGGCCAGAACATTTTCGACCGCTATGTCACTTACGCTGATTTCTGGATCCAGGATCAGGAGTATCGCGATCCCGAGACCGGCGAAATCCTGGACCGCGCTGCTCTCAACGAGGAACTCGAGAAAATTGAAAAGCCAGCGGGTATTAGCAATCCTAAAGATTTCCGCAACGAGATCGTGAACTTTGTGTTGCGCGCCCGCGCCAACAACAATGGCAAAAATCCATTGTGGAGCAGTTACGAGAAGTTGCGTACGGTGATTGAGAAAAAAATGTTCTCTAACACCGAAGAACTACTGCCGGTTATCTCGTTCAATACCAAGTCCTCCAAAGATGATCAAAAGAAACACGAGGACTTCGTCGCGCGCATGGTCCAGCGCGGCTATACAGAGAAACAAGTGCGGCTGCTCTCTGAATGGTATTTACGCGTTCGCAAATCGCAATAAACCCATGAGGTGACACGAGTGACCTATATTGTCGATCGCAGGTTAAATTCCAAAAACAAAAGCACTGTTAATCGGCAACGCTTTCTGGAGCGCTATCGCCAGCACATTAAGAAAGCTGTATCCGAGGCTATCGATAAGCGCTCCATAACTGATATTCACAGCGGCGAGAAAATCAGTATTCCCGCGAAAGATATAGGCGAGCCGATTTTTCATCACGGCCAGGGCGGCAAAAAAGTTCGGGTACTGCCCGGCAATCGCGACTTTGTTACTGGCGACCAGATCAAGCGTCCGGAGGGCGGTGGTGGTTCCGGCAACGGCAAGGGTGCGGGCAACTCCGGCGAAGGCATGGATGATTTCGCTTTCAACATCACCCAGGAAGAATTCCTCAATTTTATGTTTGAAGATTTGGCACTGCCCAATCTTGTCAAACGTCATCTCGCCGGAAACACCGAATTTAAACTTCACCGGGCAGGCATTGCCAACGAAGGTACGCCCGGAAAAATCAATATCGTTCGATCTCTGCGAGCCGCTAACGCCCGCCGCATCGCGCTTACGGGCGGCAAGCGTAGACGTTTAAAAGACCTGGAGGCACAAGCGGAAGCATTGGCCAACGCGACTCACCCGGACGAGCTGGTAAAGCTCAATGAAATCCAATTGGAAATCGCTGAGTTGCGCAAAAAAATCCAGCGCGTGCCCTGGCTGGACGATTTCGATTTGAAATACAACCTGCACGTCAAACATCCAGTGCCGCGCTCCCGTGCCGTGATGTTCTGCATTATGGACGTATCAGGCTCCATGGATCAGGCTACTAAAGATATTGCTAAGCGTTTCTTCCTTCTTCTTTTCCTGTTTTTGCAACGCAATTATGAGCATACTGAGGTCGTATTCATTCGCCACCACACCAGTGCGAAAGAAGTGGACGAGCAGGAATTTTTCTACAGTCGCGAAACCGGCGGAACCATAGTATCCAGCGCATTAAAACTAACCGATGAAATCATCAGTGAGCGCTATCCACCCGAGCAGTGGAATATTTATGCCGCTCAAGCTTCGGACGGCGACAACTGGAATGACGACTCCACCATCTGTTACAAGGTTCTTTCTGAGCGATTGATGCCAAAACTGCAATATTTCTCATACATCGAAATTACCTCGCGGGACCACCAGGCACTGTGGTCATCCTACGAAAAAGTTCTGGAGGATTTTCCGCAGACCTTTGCGATGCGCCAGCTCGTGAGCGCCAGCGATATTTTTCCGGTCTTCCGCCAGCTGTTCCAAAAAAAGGTAGCGTAAATGACACGGGCAGCATCTCCGATATCCACCACTTCAGAGTGGAGTTTCGAGCTGGTCCAGGCCTATGACCGCGCAATCGGCCAGATTGCGGAAGAATATGGCTTGGACACTTATCCCAACCAAATTGAAGTCATCAGTTCCGAACAAATGATGGACGCCTACGCGTCCGTCGGCATGCCCATCGGCTATAGCCACTGGTCCTATGGCAAACAATTTCTCAACGTTCAGCAGTCCTACAACCGGGGGCAGATGGGGCTCGCTTACGAAATCGTCATCAACTCCAATCCCTGTATTGCGTATCTCATGGAAGAAAACACCATGATGATGCAGGCATTGGTCATTGCCCATGCGTGTTACGGCCACAATTCCTTTTTCAAAGGCAACTATCTATTTCGCGCCTGGACGGACGCCTCGTCCATTATCGACTACCTGGTTTTTGCCAAACAGTACATCGCCCAGTGCGAGGAAAAATACGGCGTCGAATCAGTGGAGGCGATTCTTGATTCCTGTCACGCCATCATGAATTACGGCGTCGACCGCTATAAACGTCCCTATCCCATTTCTACTCAGGAAGAGCAGCTGCGGCAAAAGGAGCGCGAGGAATATTTGCAACGCCAAATCAACGATCTCTGGCGAACTATTCCGGTGGACGATCAGGACAAAAAGCAAAAGAAAACCGCGCGCTTTCCCGAAGAGCCGCAGGAAAATTTGCTGTATTTCATCGAGAAAAAAGCGCCATTGCTCGAACCATGGCAGCGCGAAATCGTGCGCATAGTCCGCAAAATTGCGCAGTATTTTTACCCACAGCGCCAGACTCAGGTGATGAACGAGGGCTGGGCGACCTTCTGGCACTACCAGCTGATTAACACCCTATATGATCGCGGCTTGGTGACAGAAGGTTTTATGCTGGAATTTATGCAATCGCACACCAGCGTGATTTACCAACCGTCCTACGACAGCCCTTATTACAACGGCATTAATCCCTATACGCTCGGGTACAGTATTTTCACGGATCTCAAACGCATATGTGAAAATCCCACCGATGAAGATAAACGCTGGTTCCCCGAAATCGCTGGCAGCAATTGGTTGGAAACTCTCGATTTCGCCATGCGCAATTTCAAAGACGAGAGTTTTATTCTGCAATTCCTGTCACCTAAGGTAATGCGGGATCTGAAACTATTCTGCATTCTGGATGATGATCACAATTCCACCATCGACGTGACCGCCATTCACGATGACGACGGTTACAAAGCTGTGCGTGAATCGCTGTCTGCGCAATACAACCTTGGTAATCGCGAACCCAATATCCAGATTTTTGAAGTTGATGTCAGCGGTGATCGTTCCATCACTCTCCACCATCAGCAATTCAATCGCCAACCCTTGGACGAAGGCTCTGCAGAAGAAGTGCTCAAGCACATCCACCGCCTTTGGGGATTTGACGTTCACCTGCACTCTCTGCGTGATAACGAAATTGTGGAGAGTTTTCACTGCCCCGATCCCAACGCGGAAAGTCATTAATGCTTAGCGGCTGTCGCTGGCAGCCGCACATTCGCCACCGCACATCCTTTTTCCGCCATCCCATATAAGATACGCCTTTCGGCATTTCCGGAATGCGCTATGACAACCGCGATATTTTGGTTCACTCTCGATTTGCGTCTGTATGACCTCCCTGGTCTCGCCGCCGCCATGCGGCAATACGACCAAGTGGTGCCGGTATTTATTCTCGATCAGCAGGATCC
>JAEZGT010000027.1 GCA_023416875.1 Pseudomonadota bacterium | reverse complement strand
CAACAAACCGCCCTGACCACCGTTGTAGACGGCGGGAACGCCAATCAGCGGGTCCGAAACCTGCCCCTCACGGGTCACAATCACCAGAGTGCCTGATCGCTGCGTAATGAGGAAACGACCGTCCGGCAATTCGGCGATTGCCCACGGGTTGGACAACTGATCCGTGACCACATCGGTTTTCAAAGTGAAATTCGATTTCACCTCGGGTACTCGGGTCTGTCCTTCAAATGCCGGCGTCTGGTTGCGCGCGTTTGGAGGGCCGGTATTCACCGGCGGGCCGGAGGGATCTGGCATACCGCTGGCGCTGGAACTCGAGGAGGAAGAACTGCTGGAAGTAGAGGATGAGCTGCTGCTGGAAGTCGAGGATGACCCGCTGCTCGAACTGGAGGTGGTACTGGAACTGCTGGAGGTCGAGCTGCTGGTACTGGATGAACCTGAACTGCTGGACTCACCCCCCGAATTATTGTCACTGCCACATGCGGCGAGTGCCGCTGCGAGAATCAATGTCACGCTTGCTTTTGTCAGACCTGATAGCCCGACCGATTGGTTCAAAAGGCTCATAAACACATTCCCAACTATTATGTGATTTACCCTTTGAAACGATTGTCACCGCAAAATTCATTGCGCATCCATTCGTCACGAAATCTAAATGGATCGCACAATAAGCAGCATCGCTTCGCTGGCGCACTGTTCTGATAATTCCCTTTATATAAGCGGATTTTCTTCCTAAAAAACGTTCGTAAGCTAACGCAAGCGCTAAACCCATTACATGACGGCGTTCGCAGTTGTGGGGATTGGCAGAAAATGTGAAAAGAAAAGCGGAAAAAATGTGCGGCAATTTACGGCCCGGCGTATACACAACCGGACCGCAACTTACATCATATGAAATTATTTCTTTTTCATCGCCTGTTCAAACAAAGCGGCCATGGTGCCCTGTTTAACATCGGCTTTGAATTCGCGATTTTGCGGTGCGCGCGATTTTTTACCAGCGTCGTTGGACGAACCACCTGAGCGGGCTTGTTGTCCCGGTTCGTCAGACAAACGCATGGATAATGCGATGCGTTTGCGCTGCACATCCACTTCCATCACTTTGACTTTGACGATATCGCCCGCCTTCACCACGGAATGGGGATCTTTGACGAAGGTTTCCGACAGCGCGGAAATATGCACCAAACCATCCTGGTGCACACCGACATCCACAAACGCACCGAAGTTGGTAACGTTGGTTACTGTGCCTTCGAGAATCATCCCCAGCGCCAGATCTTTTAAGGTTTCCACGCCTTCTTTAAAAGTCGCGGTTTTAAATTCCGGGCGCGGGTCGCGGCCGGGTTTATCCAGCTCTTTAATAATGTCAGTGACGGTGGGCAAACCGAATTTGTCATCGACATATTCTTGCGGCTTCAAGCTGCGCAAAAATGCGGTGTCGCCGATCAGCGCTTTTATTTCGCGGCCATTTTTCTGCGCGATTTTTTGTACGACGGAATAGGATTCGGGGTGAACTGCCGAGGCATCAAGAGGATTCTCCCCGCCGGCAATGCGCAAAAATCCCGCCGCCTGCTCAAAGGCTTTCGCGCCGAGACGCGCGACATCCATTAATTGTTTGCGATTTTTCAGCGCGCCATTCTTATTGCGGAATTCCACAATATTACTGGCGATGGTTTGATTCAAACCGGCAACGCGGGCGAGCAGCGGCACAGATGCGGTATTCACTTCCACACCCACTGCGTTCACGCAGTCCTCGATGACCGCATCCAGAGCTTTGCCCAGGCGCGTCTGCGATACATCGTGCTGATACTGGCCGACACCGATGGATTTGGGTTCGATTTTTACCAGTTCGGCGAGGGGATCCTGCAGGCGCCGCGCAATGGAAATCGCACCGCGAATGGTGACATCCAGATCCGGAAATTCCTTGGCGGCAAATTCCGAAGCCGAATACACGGACGCGCCGGACTCGTTAACCATGACTTTTTGAATTTTTAAATCTTTGTAGCGCTTGAGAAAATCACCGACGAATTTATCGGTTTCGCGACTGGCGGTGCCATTGCCGATAGCAATCAAGCCGACGTTATGTTTTCGGCATAAATTCAGTAATACGGCCTCCGCTTCCTGAATGCGATTTTGCGGCGGCGTCGGAAAAATAGCGCCGTGATCAAGCACACGCCCGGTAGCATCCACCACCGCAACTTTCACACCGGTGCGCAAACCCGGGTCGAGCCCGATGGTGGCAATTTGCCCCGCAGGTGCGGCGAGTAACAAATCTTTTAAATTGCGCGCAAATACGTCGATGGCGTCGGCCTCGGCGCGCTCGCGCAAATCGCCGAGTAAATCGGTTTCCAAATGAGTGAGCAGTTTGACCCGCCAGGTCCAGCGCACCACTTCCGCCAACCAGCGATCCGCGGCGCGGCCCTTATCAGAAATTTTCCAGTGCTCCGCCACCATGATTTCGCACGGATGCATACGACCGGGTTCGAGCTCTTCTTTTAATTCCAGTGCGAGCGTCAGAATGCCTTCGTTGCGGCCGCGAAACATCGCCAGGGCGCGGTGCGACGGGGTTTTTACCAGTAATTCCTTGTGCTCGAAATAATCGCGGAATTTCTCCCCTTCCACTTCTTTGCCCGCGACCACTTTGGAACTCAGATAACCGTCTGTGCGCAAAAAGCCGCGCAGTTTTTCCAGCAGCGCCGCATCCTCGCTGAAGCGCTCCATCAAAATTTGTTTGGCGCCATCGAGTGCATCCTTCGACGAATCGATTTTATGTTCGGCGTTGAGATAGCCCGCCGCAGCAGTTTCCGGATCCTGGGTCGGGTCCTGCAACAGCAAATCCGCCAGCGGCTCCAGACCGGCCTCGCGGGCAATCATGGCTTTGGTGCGGCGCTTGGGTTTATAGGGTAGATAAAGGTCTTCCAGCAGAGTTTTGGTATCGGCGTTGTGAATCTGGCCCGCCAGCTCTGGGGTGAGTTTGCCCTGCTCTTCGATGGATTTCAGAATGGTGGCGCGGCGGTCTTCCAGTTCGCGCAGATATTGCAGTCGCTCTTCCAGGTTGCGCAGTTGCGTATCATCGAGGCCGCCGGTCACTTCTTTACGGTAGCGGGAGATAAAGGGGACGGTGGCGCCTTCGTCGAGCAGTCCGACGGCGGCCTGCACTTGTTGAATATTGACTTGGAGTTCTTGCGCAATGCGGGAGTGGATCGAATTCATAAGCCCAATGCAGTCTGTGTAGCCAAGGGAGGGGGTGCATTATGCGGAATCGAATCTGCCGCAACAATGTTGACAAGGCGGGCAGGAGGCGCGCGCGGTATCAATCGCGCAGTTTGCGCAGATAGTGGTTGGTGATTTTATAAATGGCAATGCACAGCACTATGTCCACAATGGCACTGAACGGCTGGGGCAGGTGCGGGCGAAACAAGTCGCCGATTACATAGGTCAGGGCAATGGCCAGAGCCAGGGCGGGAAAAGCGCTCACACGGGCGATCCTGAGGGTCACGATTTCAATATTGAAAACATAGACCAGTTCCACCCTTTCCGCTTGTCAGCCCGTCAGATGGCACGTGACATTTTTCGTCATGAAAATGCCAACTATTCACAAAAAACGGCAGAAATCGTGTCGGTTTTTTTTCCCTTCGCAACCAAAGTTGCACCCCCAAAATTCTCAGCAAATTCTAATTGTTTGAATTTTCTGCACTTTTGTTTTCTGGCCATCTTGTTGCTTTACATAATTCAGGTGAATCGCCTGATTCCAGTCGCAAAACCTTTTCACACAGGCCCAGGCGACTCCACGAAACGACAGATCAGGGCGCTGCAGGAGTAGAGACGGCGGCGCTTGAAAACGACAGAGAGGTGATCGTTATGTCTAGGGAATTCAACCAACGCAACCTGATTGCTCACGATCTGTTTGACCGCGACAGCACCGGTTTCGGCAGCGTATCCGCGCCCAGCGCCTCCGCTAATGAAGAGCCAAGTGCAAGTGACTGTGACCCTCAGCCCGCGCTGCAACTGCAATTACGTCAGAGCCGCCGCACCACGATTTCCGAAGATCTTTGGGAAGATGCGCGCCGCCGTCATTGCGACGCCCGCCAAAACTGGCGCAGCCTGTTGGATCGATTTGTCAAACCGCACCACTGAGATCTGGCGGCGTGCGCCGCCTATCGCCGCTACTCCGGCTTCACCAATTTGCCCGCTGGGCCGCGCTCATCACCTTGCCTTCATTAACTCCACAATCTTGAAATTCTTCAGGGCGTAGGACGCCTTCAGGATTTTCATTGGAGAAAATCTCGGAACAAATCCCGTCGCCATGCGCGAAACGTCAACCTTGAAGTGCGCAGCGTCTGTAAAAGTTGAGATATCGAGAAGGAAAATAGAGAAGTGAATAACCCGCCGGCGAGCGCCGGCGGGATGTGCAGGTATTAAACCTGCGGCTCCGCGCTCAATGAGGCCACGAACTGCAGGAGATCCGTCAACTGTTTAGCTTTGCGGCTGCCGATTTTTTCGGCCAAGTCGTCATAGTGCCGGTCAAGCATAGGCTGCACTTTATTGTGCAGACGCTTGCCATTGGCGCTCAGCTTGATGGTCAGCTCGCGCAAATCACCTTCCGCCGTGCGACGGGACAAAATGCCGTCACTTTCCAAACGGTTGAGAATGCGCGACAGACTCGGGCCCAGAATGGCGCTCCTGTGCGCCAGTTCTTGGGCGTTCATCTCGCCGTGTTCAAAGGATGCGCGGATAACTCGCCACTGCTGCTCCGTCAGGCCAAAGCCTGCAAGCGTTTGACGCACCTGCGCAACAGAGGCTTCTTTTGCCTTTTGTAATAAGATGGGGAGAGTCTCCATAGGATGATTCATGTGCCTCATTGTTGATTTACTTCAGGAGATCTAATCATAACCAACAGGTTGAATATCGCGCCACATTTTGTTCAAAAATGACACAAAAAAATCTAAAAACATAACTTGTTATGGCTGTTTTACAGCAGATTCCTGTCACTTTGCTGCTTCCATCGCATTTGCTGAACTCGTTCGCAACTTTTGTCGCACCCCACAGGGTTTAGTGCCACGGCTGCGGCGACACTAAACCATGACCCACAGGTTAAATAATCGGCTCGAAGGCGGTCAGCGCATCCAGACCTGCAGCGCTGCCGAGGCCGTGGGACAGACCGCGACTGGTGAATAACTGCGCAAAGTTGCCTTGTTCACCGTGCAACGCCATGTAATTCAGGATGACCGTCTGCACCAGTTGGTTGACGTTGTTGGCGGCAGGGCTGGAGGCCGTTTCCACATCGCCGGAGGGGCGCATGTAACCAATTTGCTGATGACGCGCCGCGCGAGCGGTGCCCGCTTCCAGCAAAACCGGCTTGAAGCCAGGGTTGTAGACGAGGAAAAACGAAGCCGCGGTCTGCTGGTTGTCACCGGTCCACACGCCTTTGCCGCGCCCCCGCTCTGAAGTGTCGACCATGCCATTACTGAACACGGAGCCATCGCTGAACACGTACATCATCAGCGGCTTGCCCTTGCGTGCCGCGTATTCCAGGCACGCACCCATGCAACGGCCGGCGCGCAGATCGCGCTCCTCGCCGGTAGCGCGGTCGCCAGTGTGGTAGTCGAAACCGCCCATGGTGATGGTGCCGGCGCCGGCGTAACCTTCGATCACCAGCTTCATCACCGACGCCGTTTTGTGGAATTCGCCGTCGTTGATTTCCGTCGAGGTGAAAATTCCGCTGGGACCGACAATATCCGGGTCCAGTAACGGGTTCAGTGACGCGGGATTGGAATAGCGTTCGGCGAGGCCGGCGCTCTCCAGATA
>JAEZGT010000025.1 GCA_023416875.1 Pseudomonadota bacterium | reverse complement strand
CATGCTTGAGGCGAGTCCAGGCGCTCGTATCACAACGGCCGCTTTGGCCAAACAGGTGGGTGTTTCCGAAGCCGCCTTATATCGTCATTTCCCAAGCAAAACAAAAATGTTTGAGGGATTGATCGAGTTCATCGAGGAGGCCATCTTTGCCCGCGTGAACATGATCGCTGCGGAGACGAATATATCCGGTCTGGAGAAATGCGAGAAAATATTTAATTTGATTTTGGTGTTTGCGGAGCGCAACCCGGGAATTACGCGCATTCTGACTGGTGACGCCTTGGCGGGCGAAACTGAGCGCTTGCACCATAGGGTCATCCAGTTTTTTGATCGCCTGGAAACTCAGATTAAACAGATTTTGCGTGAAGCCGAATTACGTGAAGGTATCCGCTTTGGGCTTTCCATCAGTGCGACTGTGAATTTATGGCTGGCCGCTGTCGAAGGCAAAATTGCCCAGTTTGTTCGCGGTCAATTTCGCGTTCCGCCCACGAACGGTTGGAGCGAGCAATGGCCGTACTTGATGAGAGGGTGTGTGGTAGGCGAGCCCGCTTGATCCGGGCTCGTACTGAGATGGTCGCACAAAAAATAAATATCAGCGGCCGTCGCTGATTTTTTTGGATTCTTCCAAAGCTTTGCCCCGTTTGAACAGCACAACCTGTCTTTCATATTCCTCTTGAATGGCTTCGTGTTCAGCCATCCGACTTTGCAACATTTCTTCGGTTGTGCGCAATTCTGCTCTAACCTCTTCGAGATTCTTCAGCATCTGCGCTGACACGTCACGGCCGGAGCGCTCTACCTCTGCTGCTTTTTGCATTAGATTCTCGCGCTGCCCAGTGATATTGCCGATATTGCTACGCAATATCGCAATGCTGGCGTCCAGATGAGCCAAGCGACGATCACGGGCGGCATATATCTCTTCAATGGAACTGTAACGCCGCGCGAGCACCTCATATTCCGCCATGAGTTCGCGCTCTTTCGCTCGTTCGGCCTCCAACTGCTTCAATTCTTCCGGGTCCGGAGCTGGAGGCACCACTTCGAGTACCTTGCCGGTGTGGGTGATGACTTCATAACCCTTTTGGCTGTACTCCGGTGGAATGATATGGCTAATGACTTTCACCCCATCTTTATTGATGTAACGGTAATATTTTACTTGCGCAACCGCCGGGGCGCTGCTGGCAAAAACGCCCAGCAATAACAAAAGTGCGGCGCATTTTCGCGTGGCGGAAGGGAGGTTGTTGATAAAGGTATTACTCATGTACGCCATAAACTTGCCGATAGTGTGAAATCCTTTCCAGAGTCTCAGGGTCGCCTCCCTGTTCCTGCAGAAACGCCATGATATGTTCCAGATTAATAATGCTGATGACCGGAACCCCCGTGCTTTGTTGCAACTCCTGAATTGCCGACAGATTTCCCTGGCCGCGTTCCTGCCGGTTCAGCCCGATCAGTATAGCCGCCGGGACTGCTCCGGCTTGCGCGATTATAGACAACACCTCACGCACGGCTGTTCCTGCTGTGATCACATCGTCTACAATCACCACCCGCCCGCGCAGGGGAGCCCCCACCAATAGCCCTCCTTCGCCGTGTGACTTGACTTCCTTGCGGTTGAAGCAATAGGGCAAGTCCCTGTCGTGACGGTCAGCCATGGCAACGGCGGTGGTTGCAACCAAGGGTATGCCTTTATAGGCGGGTCCAAAGAGCATGTCGTATTCGACTCCGGATTCCGTTAGTGCGGCCGCGTAATAACGCCCAAGTTCAGCCAGGGCTGCGCCACTTTGAAATTGCCCGGCGTTAAAAAAGTAAGGGCTGATCCGGCCGGACTTCAGTGTGAATTGGCCGAACTTTAGTGCCTGGCACTTTAATGCCAACTGAATAAATTGCTTTTGATAATCTTTCATACGGCTCTGGGATTTGTGTGAAGATGTGATGGTTATGAGTTGCGTCCACAGTCGCAGGGAGGAGAGGTGTCGCTGTTAAGCCAAGTAGCGAATTCGGACTATCCTATAAGGACCTCAAGCCTAATGCGCCAGGACAACGAGGCGATGTCCGCCTGTGAAGATTCCGTTTTTTTGCCGCATGTCCAGGTTGCGATCTGTGTGGATTCTGTGCTGTTTTGGTGCTTAAAGAACGGCGCTTATTAACAATAATGTTTAAAACATCGGTATGATACACAGTCCGTTTGTAAGGGGCCATCATGCGAATTATTACTCTCAGTGTCGACGGTATTCATCAGGCGGCCCAACGGGGTTTGTTTGATTGGATAGCAGACCAAGACGCTGACGTGATATGTCTGCAGGATCTGCGCGCCCTGGAATACGAGCTGGATCATGAAGTTTTTCATCCGCCGGGTTACTTCGCCTATTTTTTCGATTCGGGCATCAAGCATTACAATGGCGTCGCCATTTATACCCGCCATCAGCCCAAGGCGCTGATATACGGCCTCGGGTTTTCAAGTGGTGTCGATATGGAAGGGCGCTATCTCCAGGTGGATTATGAGCATTACAGCATCGGTTCACTGCTTGCTCCTTCGGCCATGTCAGAAACTGAATCGCTGGAAGTCAAAATCAAATTCTTCGAAGATTTTCAGGCGCTTCTGCACAAGGTAACCCGCAAGCGGCGCAGTTTCATTATTTGCGGCGACTGGGGTATGGCGCACACCCGTAAAGACGTGCAGAACTGGCAGGACAATCAGAGCACGCCAGGATTTTTGCCTTATGAGCAGCAGTGGATGAACCAGCTGTTCAACCAAATCGGCTATGTCGATGCCTTTCGCCAAGTCAATCGAGATCCTGACGAATTCTCCTGGTGGCCATCAGGTGAAATCGGCATTGGCGATGGCTGGCGGACTGACTATCAGGTGGTTTCCGAAGCCATTCGGCGCAAGGTTGAATACGCTGCAATCTATAAATCCCAGACCTTTTCAAGTCACCTGCCTGTCATTATCGACTACGACATCGACGACCTCTGATCCTTTCTTTTCTTTAGTGCTGCGCCGGGGCCAGCCCCGGCATTCACCTGTCTTCTGCACCAGTTTTTGTATAAATGGTCACATTTCACAGCACTCATGATAGCGAGCACCCTATCACCTATCGTCTAATATTGGGCAATAGATCCCCAAATGTAGCTTTTTTGGGCATGAATGTACTCTGCCGGGTTTACTGGTTCCCGGCAGATGCATTGCTGCAGCCTTTGTTGGTCTTGGGGGCTGTGGCAGCCGGGGTTTCCTCCGGTGTTCTCTTTGAGTGTTAAGAGACAAGGCTTTCACTGATGTAATTTGCTGAGCATTGCGAACGTTAGGCTCGCCCTATCGTTCAATGCGTTTGGAGCGCCGCAACCCTGTTGCGAGCGCTCTTTTTTTGAGTGCGTGATGTACCTTTCACTTGAAACCGACAATTTGAGACCTGTGCACGAAGATATACGCGCCAGATTGGTAACTTAATCAGGTTAAAGCCTGATCACTTTCTTCACAGAAGAATGTTCTGCAAACAGCAAAGTCCAGGTATGCTGGCCGCCAACCAGTAGCACCGGTACGTTGTAAGCGGGCTTTGGTGTCACTGTGGGAATCATCCAGGTAGCCGGGAGTGTATGGCGGATAATCTCAAAGCGCATGTGATTGCGACGGTCAAGAGCTTGATGAAGCCAATCATCATGCTGTTGCTGCGCAACGGTGTTACATACAAAGAATTTGCCTTGCTGTGCAAATCCATTTTTGTCGAGGCGGCGGCTCAGGACTATGGCATTCGCGGCAGGCCGACGAACGTTTCCCGGATTGCCGTTCTGACCGGCATCGACCGCAAAGAAGTCAAGCGCATCAAGGATATGCTGCAGGAAAACACCATGGCGGTGGAGGCACAGACTGCTCAGGATCGCATCACTCGTCTGCTCACCGCCTGGCATAGAGATCCCGAGTTCAGCGCTGGTGACAACCAAGCGCGTGAGCTGCCTATCGAGGGGGAGCACGGAAGCTTTCAGGCCCTGGTGCGCCGCTTTGGTGGTGACGTGCCACGGCAGGCACTTTTCAAAGAGATGCTGCGGGTCGGCGTCATCGCCCGCGGCGAAAACGGCGTGGTGCCGCTCAGCCGATATTTCTTCCCGGCGCAGAGCGATCCCCAGGCGCTGTTGCGCGCAGGATCGGTAATCAGCGAGCTGGGAGAAACCCTGTTTCACAACCTGTATCTGGTCGACGATAGCAAACCGAGCCAGAAACAACGACGGCGGTTTGAGCGACGCGCCAGCAATAACTTGGTCGACAGCCGACATGTCAAAGCTTTCCACGCCTTTTTAGATACCGAAGGCCAAGCATTTCTAGAACGGGTAGATGCCTGGTTGTCGGAACACGAGATTGCCGGGCCTCAAAATGAAACCGGCTCTACGACGCGGGACAGCGCAGGAATTAGATTAGGCGTAGGTGTGTATGCCATCGAACAATCCGATCAGGAGGCAGGTACTCATCATGATAAGAAGAGCTGATTGGCGGCGGTTGACCGGAATTCTATGTGCAATCGTGCTCGGAAGTTGTGGGGGCGGTGGCCACTACGCTGGCATAGACGGCAGCGGTGCCAAACCGGAATTGTCCGTAGTTGGTCCGATCAACGGTTTTGGCAGCGTCATCGTTAATGGTGTTCATTACAACACCGACAACGCCAAGGTGCTGGTACGCGGGGAGCCTGCCGACGAGATCGACCTGAATGTGGGTGACTATGTCACTGTGGTCGGTGGCATTAATAAAGCAGGTGAAGCGGTTGCTTATGAGGTGCATTATCAACCTCGCGTCACTGGCGAAGTGCAGTCGGTGGACTTGGAGCGCAACCAGTTTTCAGTTTTAGGACAGCGAGTGCAGTTGCTGGCAGACACGATTTACGCTAGTGACATAATGCCGCGCGATATACGCGCACTGGCGCCTGGGCAGCGGGTGACAGTGAGCGGCCCGCTGGATGCCGAACTCGTCATCCAAGCCACTCGGTTGGCTTATGACGAAAGCCCATTTGTGGAGTTGGTGGGTCAGGTTGCCAATCTGGATACCTTTGCGCGTCGTTTCACCCTGAATGGTCAGGCTGTGTCCTACTCTCCCTCTATCGATACGAACGGCCTGCAGGAAGGACGTTTAGTGGTGGTGCGCGGCGAGCTGCAGGATGGGCTGCTCATCGCGGACACCTTGGCGTTCAATCAGGATTATCGACTGCTGCGTAATATCCCCAGCATCGAGCTCCTCGGCATAGTGCAAAGGTTGGACTTCGGTGGCGGCTTCTTTATGGATTCGGTGCCGGTGAAGGTCACCTCAGCAACCCAATTCAGCGGTGCTGAGCGCTGCAGTTTGATGAACAATGCCAAGGTCCGCGTGGTGGGTGCCTTGGATAACAGTGATGTCCTGGTGGCGCATGAGATCGAAATTTTGTCCTCGCCGCGCGCCAAGATTTACGGTGCGATTCAAGAGGTGTACCCGATCTGGGGCTTCTACGGGCTACTCGGCAAGATCAAAGTTCAGGATCAGGAGTTTA
>JAEZGT010000314.1 GCA_023416875.1 Pseudomonadota bacterium | reverse complement strand
TGCGCGAGAGCGACTGCCTGGCCAACTCCGGGGCGCACCTTAACAAAGTTTCGCCGGCGAGTTAATAGGCGATTTATTCGGCGCGTTGGCGCAACGCCCAGTCGTACAGGCGATTCTTCTTATCGCCAGTAATGGCTGCGGCCAGTCCTGCCGCCTGTTTTAGCGGCAATTCCGCCTCCAGCAGCAGCCGCATTACACGTTGAGCATCCGCACCAGGGCCGTCGTTGTTCTCCGGCGCGCGGAAACCTTCGACCAATAAAACGATTTCGCCCTTCTGCTGATCGAGGTCCTCGTTAACGCGCTCCAAAATCGAGCTAGTCGTACCGGATAAAAATGTCTCGAAAGTCTTGCTGATCTCCCGCGCCATCACCAACCGCCGCTGCGCGCCGAATACTTCCACCATATCGGTGAGACTGGCGGCGATGCGATGGGGGGATTCATAAAAGATCAGCGTGCGGGGATCCGCCTGCAGCTGCGCGAAAAATTCTTTGCGCGCACCGCTTTTGGCGGGAGGAAACCCCTCGAAGGTAAATCGGTCGGATGGCAAGCCGCTGGCACTCAGGGCGGCAATCGCAGCGCAGGCTCCGGGGATCGGGATTACCTGGACGCCGGCCTGGCGCGCCGCTGCCACCAAGCGATATCCGGGATCGGAAATCAGCGGTGTGCCCGCATCGGAAATCAGCGCTATCGTCTGCCCAGCTTCCAGTTTCGCCAGCAATTCCTCACAGCGGCTTTCGCTGCTGAAATCGTGATAGGCGATCATGGGTGTGCTGATTTGAAAGTGTTGCATCAGTTTGCCGCTGTGGCGGGTATCCTCCGCCGCTATAACGTCCGCTGTTTGAAGAACACTGAGTGCGCGGGGTACCATATCGGCCAAATTTCCGATGGGTGTGGGCACGACATATAAAACTCCAGGCCTGGCACTCGGTCGGACAGCCATGAATTCTCACTCCAACATTATCTTCTGCATTAATTCGGAGACTCAGCATGAGGTTTTTCGCCCGCCTGCTGGCACTGGGGCTCGTCTCACTCACGCTGTCTGCCTGTCAGGGCAATCAGGCCAAGACGGATAACCGAGGCCCGGCTGCACGCGATACCACTGCCAATATCCAAAGCGCCGACGCGCTGTTGGCTCAAGCTGAGCGCGCCAGTCCGCAGGCCCGCCTGGGGCTGCAATTGCAGGCCGCACAATTGCTGGTGCAAAGCGGCGAGTTCGATCGGGCGCGCAGCATCATAAACAATCTGCCGACACAAACGAATCAAACCGATCTTCCCGAGGATCTTCAGGCACGCCAAGCCCTGGTGAAAAGTTATCTGGCCGCTGCAGATGGTTACTATCCCATCGCCTTTGATTACGTCGACAATCCTTCCCTGTTGCGGGCGCGCAATCGCCTGCCGCCGGCAATCGCGAATGACCTGACTGAACAGCGCGCCCGTTTGCTCCACGATTTGGGGTCCTATGCCGCAAGCGTTGACGAGCGCGTTTTCCTGCACAGCTTGTTGCATGGCGATGGGCCGGCAAGCAGAGCAAATGACCAACGCCTTTGGCAGACACTTATGGCGCTTCCGCTGGCGGAGCTAGAGCGGCTCGCAGGCCAAAGTTCGAGCCGGGAAGTGGAGGGCTGGTACCGGTTGGCGGCGCTAAGTAAAGACACTCAAAGCAATCTGCGCGAGCAGACCCAGCGACTCGACCGCTGGATTCTCGAGTGGCCGGATCACCCGGCCAGCTTGGACCTGCCAGCGGATCTCAAAATGCTGAAGCAATTGGTGCAGGAACAACCGCGCCAAGTTGCGGTGCTGCTGCCCTTCAGCGGCAAGTTGAGCGGGGCAGCGAATGCCATTCGCGATGGTTTTATGGCGGCCTACTACGAGCAGCAAAGTCAGGGCGTGGAGCTGCCCTCCCTGCGTTTCTACGACACTGACCAGCAGGAGATCAACAGTCTTTACGACCAAGCCGTCAGCGATGGCGCCCAAGTCGTAATCGGCCCCTTGGCAAAGGAGAACCTGCAGGAATTGGCGCTGCGCCCGGGCTTGCCGGTTCCCACTTTGGCGTTGAACTCCATCGATAACCCTCTCGGCGTGGTGCCTAACCTGTTCCAATTCGGCCTAGGTGTCGAAGATGAAGCGACCCTGGCGGCGGATCAGGCATGGCGGGATGGTCACCGCCGGGCAATGCTGCTGGCACCTGACAATAACTTTGGCGACCGCAGTGTTGAGGCCTTCGCTCTGCACTGGCGCAATTTGGGCGGAGAAGTGATCCGGGATTACCGATTCACCGAAAAGAACGATTATTCCAAGGTAATCAAACAAGCACTGCTGTTGGATCAAAGCGAAAAGCGCGCGCAGGAAATTCGCGGAATTGTCGGCAATATCGAATTCGAACCGCGCCGCCGCCAAGACGTGGATATGATTTTTCTGGTCGCCCAGGCCAATCAGGCGCGCCAAATTAAACCCACACTGGCGTTCCACTACGCCTCGGATATTCCGGTTTACGCCACCAGCCACGTCTACTCGGGCAAACCTGACGCCAAGCTCGACCAGGATATGAATGACATCAAGTTCTCCACCCTGCCTTGGTTTTTCGAACGTCACATCCCGGAAAAGACTGCCCTGTTAAAGTTCGCCGACGGCAATCTTGCACTGCAACCGCTGTACGCCATGGGCGTGGACAGTTTTCACCTCTATGCGCGCTTAAAGCAGCTGGAAACCATCCGCCAGGCGAATTATTACGGCCACACCGGGACTCTTCAGCTCAACGAACAAAATCAGTTCCAGCGCCGGCAGGTGTGGGCGGAGTTTAAAGCTGGTCGACCGCGTCTTTTGGCGGAGTCCCTGTAACACATGATTACGCCGTTCGACCGCCTCAAGATTGGCCGCTCTGGCGAGGAAAGCGCCGAGCGCTTTCTCCGCGGCAAAGGTATGCAGGTGGTTGAGCGCAATTACCGCTGCCCGCAGGGTGAAATCGATCTGATCATGCGCGATGGCGAGACGCTGGTATTTGTCGAAGTGCGCCGACGCGCCAGCACGTCTTATGGCACCCCAGCTGAAACCGTCTCAATCGCCAAACAGCGCAAATTAACTGCCGCCGCACAACACTTCCTGCTCAGCCAAAAGATCTCCTCCCGCCAATCGATGCGTTTTGATGTAGTCGGCATTGTCGCTGGCGGCAAGGGCGAGACAGTCGACTGGATCGCAAACGCTTTTTGATTTGGAAAACCTATGTCCCAACGAGTCTACAACCTGTTTCAGCGCAGTATCGAAGCCAAGATGCAGGTGGGGGAAGAGCTGGCGCCGCTAATTGAGGCCGCCGCCGACCAGATGGTGCAGGCGCTGTTGAGCGAAAAAAAAATCCTGGTGTGCGGCAATGGCCCATCCGCTGCCTTGGCGCAGATTTTTGCTTCCAATCTGATCGACCGTTTCGAAAAAGAGCGGCCAGGTCTGCCAGCGATCTGGCTGGGCGGCAATATGGCCAGCTATACCGCCATAGTGGCGGACACCCAACATCAAGAGGTTTACGCCAAACCTGTACGCGCCCTCGGGCAGGAAGGCGATCTACTGCTGCTGATCAGCTCCAGCGGCAATGCAACCAACCTTGTGCAGGCCATGGGTGCTGCGGCGGACCGCGGCCTTACGATAATCGCTTTGACCGGGCGCGACGGCGGTGAAGTCGGAAAACGTCTTTCGCCGATGGATCTAGAACTGTGCGCGCGGGTCAATTCTCGAAGCCGGATCCACGAGATACATCTGCTGGTGCTCTACTGCCTGTGCGATCTTATTGACCATAAATTGTTTGGAATCGACTGATATGTCCGTATTGCGACTACCTGCCCTACTCTTCTGCCTCTTTCTCAGCGGCTGCGTCACCATGCTCGACGCCACCAGTGATGGTCCGCTGGAGCCGGACCCCGGCAGACGCACCTTTGGCGCCTATGTGGACGACCAGCGTCTGGAGACGGTGATCAAGGTCAATTTGCGCAAGGCCGATCCGGATCTCGCCGAAGCCAATATCAACGTGTTGAGCTTTAACGGTGTGGTGCTGCTGACTGGGGAAGTGCCGAGCAGCGATTTACGTCAGGCCGCTGGTGAAATCGTGCGCTCCATCAACAAGGTGCGCCAGGTCCACAATGAGTTGCTGGTGAAATCCAATTCCACCTTTTTCTCGCGCTCCAATGACAATTGGCTCACCACCAAACTGCGTGGCAAGATTCTCGCGAACCGCGATATAGAGTCGGAACGCGTGAAAGTCGTAGTGGAAAATCGGGTTGTATATTTGATGGGGCTGCTGACCCGCGAAGAGGCAAATCTTGTCAGTGAAATCGCCGCTCAGACCGAGGGTGTGGAGAAAGTGGTGCGGGTGATCGAATATATCGAGCAACGATAGAAGCAATAACCACAAGTCCGGCGCTAGGCCGGACTTGTCTCCTGTTTACAGCAACTCCACTGCCACCGCCGTGGCTTCGCCACCGCCGATGCACAAGCTCGCCATACCGCGTTTTTTGTTGTAGGTCTGCAGCGCGGCGATCAGTGTCACCAGAATGCGCGCGCCGGATGCGCCGAGAGGATGACCGAGAGCGCAGGCGCCACCGTGTACATTGACCTTCTCTGCGGGGATATCCAGGTCCCGAACCGCTGCCATAGCCACTACCGCAAAGGCTTCGTTGATTTCGAACAGATCCACATCCGCCACAGACCAGTTAGTTTGCTCCAACAGTTTTTTCATCGCGCCCACGGGCGCAGTGGTGAACCACTCGGGCGCCTGTGCAAACTGGGTTTGTCCTTTGATCACCGCCAGAGGTTTTAGGCCGCGTTTTTGTGCAGTGCTCTGCCGCATGAGGACCAGCGCCGCAGCACCATCGGAAATAGAACTGGAGTTGGCTGCGGTTACGGTGCCGTCTTTTTTGAAGGCGGGTTTGAGTGACGGAATCTTCTCGGGTTTGGCATTGCCCGGCTGTTCGTCTACTGCAACTACTGTGTCTCCCTTGCGGCCTTTTACGGTGACAGGGACGATTTCACGCTTGAAATGGCCGCCAGTAATTGCGGCGTTGGCTTTGTTCAAAGAGGTGATGGCGAATTCGTCCTGCTGCTGGCGGGTGAACTGATATTTTTCCGCAGTCGCTTCGGCAAAGACGCCCATCAGGTTGCCATCGTAGGCGTTTTGCAACCCGTCAAGGAACATGTGGTCAAGCAGCTCACCGTGGCCTAGACGGTAACCTGAGCGCGCTTTAGTCAGCAGGTAGGGTGCATTCGTCATGCTTTCCATACCACCCGCGACGACAATTTCAGCGTTGCCGACGCTGAGGGCGTCCGCCGCCATCATCACTGCCTTCATACCTGACCCGCAGACTTTGTTGATCGTGGTGGTGGGCGTGTTCTGGGGCAGCCCGGCTGCCAACGCGGCCTGCCGAGCCGGTGCCTGCCCGAGACCAGCAGGAAGCACGCACCCCATGATGACTTCGCTCACATCCGCCGCCGCGACACCCGCATCCTCCAAGGCACCGCGAATCGCTTCGCCACCCAAATGGGTGGCGGATACGTCACTGAAAACACCGCTCATTCCCCCCATGGCGGTGCGCGCTATGCCGACTACTACTATAGGATCGCTCATAAGACCTCCTGCTGGTCGCAATTGAAAAGGTATAAAAGTTCGGGATTCTAGTACGGTTTTGTGACGTACTCGATGAATCCGGCGCCGCAACTTTACGTTTCTCTGCCTTTTTCCCCTCCTTGGTTTTGCAGACGTCTATGGTTAGACTGCGCCGAACCTAACAGTCCAAGGGATTACCGTCATGAGCATTTCCGCCATAGTCACGCTGGTCATCGTCATCGGCCTGATTTTTTATGTGGTCACCATCTATAACAAGCTGGTGGCCCTGAAAAACCGCTACCAGAACGCGTTTGCCCAGATTGAGGTTCAGCTGAAACGCCGTTATGACCTGATTCCCAATCTGGTCGAAACCGCCAAAGCCTATATGGCCCATGAGCGGGAAACCCTCGAAGCGGTGATCGCAGCGCGCAACAGCGCATTGGCAGGCCTGAAATCCGCCGCCGCCAATCCGGGCAACGCGGAAGCCATGCAGAGTTTGGCCGGTGCGGAAGCCGCTCTGGGGAGCGCCCTCGGACGCCTCAATGTGGTCATGGAGGCTTACCCGGATCTGAAAGCCAATCAAAATATGATGCAGCTCTCCGAAGAACTGACCTCCACGGAAAACAAAGTCGCGTTTGCCCGTCAGGCGTTCAACGATTCCGTTACCGAATACAACTCCTATCGCCAGAGCTTCCCCCCGGTGATATTTGCCAATCTGTTTGGCCACAGCCTGGATGCCAAGCTGCTCGAGTTCGAAGATCGCGCTGCCATTCAACAAGCACCCAAGGTTTCTTTCTGATCGCCGCGCGACAGCCTTGTCGCGCCTATCCTAGACGGACACTATGAACTTCTTTGCCGAACAAGAACGGGCGCGGCGCAATACCTTTGCGCTGGTGGGACTGATGGCAGCCGCCGTATTGTGCCTGATTTTGATGACCGCTCTGGCCATAGGTCTGGTCCTGCATTTCTTCACCCAACAGCCGCTCGATTCCCCTGCCCTAGCAGTCAAAATGCAGGTTCCCTGGTACGAGATGGTGTCGCGGTTGCTGCACTCAGACGTGCTCTACTATTCCGCAGTGGCGGTATTGGCAACAGTGCTGGGCGGCTCCCTGTTCGAGTTTTTTCAGCTCGGCGGCAATGGCCGGCGTGTCGCCGAAGCACTCGGCGGCCGCATGATTCTGCCCAACACCAATGACGCCATGGAGCGCAAAATCCTCAATATCGTAGAGGAAATGGCCATTGCCTCGGGCAATCCGGTACCGCCGGTTTATCTCCTCGATGAACCCGGTATCAACGCTTTCGCGGCGGGTACCGACCGGCGCAATGCCGTTATCGGCGTCACCCGCGGCTGCATCGAATTGCTCAACCGCGACGAGCTGCAAGGTGTGGTCGCCCACGAATTCAGCCATATCCACAACGGCGACATGCGCCTGAATATGCGCTTAGTCGCGGTCCTACACGGCATACTCCTGATCGGTTTGATCGGCTCCATGATGCTGAGATCTGCAGGGCGTCATAACCGCAAAAATCAGAACGCGCAGCTTGGCATGGGACTGGCCTTGGTGGTGTTGGGATATTGCGGGGTGTTCTTCGGCAATCTCATCAAAGCCGCAGTGAGCCGTCAGCGGGAGTTTTTGGCCGATGCCTCTGCGGTACAATTCACCCGCAATCCATCCGGCATCGCCAATGCGCTGAAAAAAATCGGCGGCCATAGCGAGCACGCCCTGCTGCACAACTCGCGCGCGGCGGAATTCAGCCATATGTATTTCAGCCAGGGAATTACTTCCGCTCTGGGCCTGATGATGGCGACTCACCCCCCTCTCGCCCTGCGCATCCGCAAAATTCAGCCACGCTGGGACGGCGCCATGATCACGCCCCAACCCCTTGCGGAACAGTCTTCGGAAAAAACCACCACCGACGGGAAAAAACCGGTCATGGCCGCGGGTGCTGCTGCCTTGATGACGGCGGTGGATCAAGTCGGCGCTACCACCCCTGAGCAGATCGAAGACGCGCATGTGTTCATTAAGGGTTTGCCGGAGCGCATTCACGCCGCCGCTCATGAACCCTTTAACTGCCGTGCCCTGATCTTCTGGCTGCTGCTGGACCGTCGCAATCCGCCGTCATTGCAGAAACAGTGGCAACTACTGCAGGAATATCAAGACGAGGCCACCCTGAGCGCGATGCAAGAATTGCGGGGGGACATCGCGAGCCTTGAACGCTCCGACAACCTGCGCGTAATTGATCTCTGTCTCCCGGCCTTGAAGACCCTTTCTGCCACTCAGTACCAGGCATTCAAGAAAGATCTGCTGCGACTTATTAAGGCGGATGACGATATCTCCCTGTTCGAATGGTGCCTCTACCGCATAGTCACGAGCGGTTATGAAGAGAGAACATCGAGCGGAAACAAACGCTTGAACCAGGCGCAAGATGCCATTCAGGTATTGATAACGGCAGCGTGCCGCGATCTCAGCGACACCGCCTTTGTCGGCGCCCTGGCTGCGGCCGAGCGACATCTCGGTGGGGTAAGTCTGCAGAAGGAGGTAAAT
>JAEZGT010000310.1 GCA_023416875.1 Pseudomonadota bacterium | reverse complement strand
TCAAAAAACGCGCGCCCCGGTTCCACGCTCACTTCGGCGCGATAGAGATTCGGACCGACCGGGGTCATCAGCACGGGAGTATCGATGGAGCGGCTGCGGATAGTGACCTTTATCGTATCCTCGTCCTGAAAAATCGGCGGTTCGCCTTCCAGCACCACCTGACTCAAATCCGGGTTCTGCTCCACCTCTGGCGATTTCACCTCGGCGGCGGTCGCTGCGGCCTGTTCCTCGGTAGCGCGCGCCTGCTGCTCTGCGGCGATTTGCGCGGCCAGCGCCGCCGCTTGTTCTTCTGCTCGGCGCATGGCTTCCTGTTGCGCTAACTCCGCCTGCCGGGCAGCTTCTTCTGCGCGTTTGGCCTCTTCTTCCATAGCGATCCGCAATTGTTCGTTTTCCTGCTGCAGGGCTTCGAGCTGCTGCTGCATGGCGCGGTTGCGCGCTTGGACTTCCGCTTCCTGGCGAGCTTTGATGGTGACGATTTCTCTTTCGGTTTTGGCGATGCCGTCGCGGATATTGTTCAGCGCGGTTTGCAGTTCCTGTTCTTTGCGCTCCAGGCGAGTGATGGCGGCGGCGCGAGATTTGATGCTGAGCTGCGCCAGGGCGATGCGGCGGGCTTCATTATCCAGGGCTTCCTGCTGAGCGTCGGTCGGGTTCTCACCCATTTCCGCGCGCATGCGCACCAGCTGGACTTCCCGCTCTTTGAGTTCTTCCTCCACTTCCTGCAGTTTTTCCTCGGCGGACCGGCGTTTGTATTGCGCGAATTCCACCTCCTGCTCAAGCTTTTGCATGTCGCTAGCGTGAGTCTTCAGGCGCGTTTCAAGACGGGCGATGGCTTCTGTGGAAGCGGTCGCCAGAGCGGGTGCCAGCAAGCTTATACAGAGCAGGATGCGAAACGTGCGGAGCAGGGAAAAATGCAATCTCATGGCGGGATTTATCTCGTTATAGGCCGGGCCATTATCCCAAAAGTTGATGCCTTTTCAATCAAGTGTTCCCGAAAAGTAATGAAAAGCTCGGTTTTGCGGAGGCATACCAATCCGTTCTGCGACGCCGTTCCCCTCGGCTTAATCCCTGCCAGCCTGCGCCAATATTCAAATATTCGGAATTTTTCGAAGGGCTATTATCCGTTGGGCTTAGGTCATCCGGCGGCGGGCTTGATGCCGGCGGCTGATTTCTGAATACTGCCTCACCGAATCGAGAACTCTGCCATGCTCAGCTATCGCCACGCCTTCCACGCCGGCAATCACGCCGACGTCATTAAACATGCCGTCCTGGTACAGATCCTCCGCTACATGCTGCAGAAGGACAAACCCATCTGCTATTTCGATACCCACGCCGGCGCCGGGTTTTACGACCTCACCACCGCAGAAGCCAATAAAACTGCCGAGTACCACCGCGGAATCGAGCTGTTGTGGCACGCGCGCACCCTGCCGCTGGCCCTCGACGATTACCGCGAGTGTGTGAAGGCGGCCTGCGGCAGCCATTTAACGGCCTATCCTGGCTCTCCCTGGTTCGCGCAACATGTATTGCGCCCGCAGGATCGCTTGGTGCTGTGCGAGCTGCACCCGGCGGACCGGAAGCAGTTGGAGCAGACCTTTGGCCTGAGCAAAAACGTGCAGTGTTACGCCGAAGACGGCTGGCAGAAGAGTTTGGCGCTGATACCACCGCCGGAGCGGCGCGGCTTGGTGTTGATCGATCCGTCCTATGAACTGAAAGACGAATACGGCAAAGTCGTCGAGCACGTCAAACAGCTGTACCGCAAATTTGCCACCGGCGTTTACGCCATCTGGTATCCCATTGCCGATCCCGAGCGCGCGGAGTTTCTCCGGCGGCGTATGCGCAGCAGCGGTATCCGCAGGGTTGTGCAACTGGAGTTGGGCATCACCCGTGATCACCGCCAGCCGGGCATGACCGGCAGCGGCATGATCGTGATCAATCCTCCGTGGAACCTCGCCGAGGTGATGGCGCCGGCCCTCGATTATTTTGCCCGCCAGCTCGGCGGCGACGCCTACGGCGAGGTCACTGAACTGGCGGGGGAATAACTCCGCGCTGTCATCTAGTCGTCACAGGGTTTGCGCATTCTTAGCCGCGCAAAACGTCCAACCCTGTGAGAGCCTTTATGACCAAACTTTCTCATCCACACACCAAGCCCAACCAGCACATCGAGCTGCACGACCCTGACGACGTCGGCTCCAACGCCAGCGGCAATCCCCATCTGCAGGAACTTATCGAGCAGCGCATTAACCGCCGCAGTGTGCTAAGCGGTGGCCTGGCCGTTGCCGCCGGTGGCTTTCTCGGCGGCAGTCTGTTTCCAGTGGACGCCTTGGCCGGCCACCACTCACATCAAGACAAACATCCGCATAAAGACAAGGAACACGGGCCAAAAGGCAAAAAGCTCAAGCTGGGATTCAAGGAAGTACCACCCTCGACGGACGATACTTTTGTGGTGCCCCCAGGTTATGTCACTCAGGTGCTCGCCCCCTGGGGTACGCCGCTGCTGCCGGGGGCCGCGCCTTTTGCCGAAGACGCCTCCAACAGCGCTGCCGACCAGGCAAAACAGGTCGGCTTCAACCACGACGGTATGCACTATTTCCCGGTACCGCTGCTCGGCAACAGCCGCGGACTGCTGGTGGTGAATCACGAATACACCGATGCCAATATGATCTACAGCGCCCAGCAGGGCGGCGTGATCACGCCGGACGAGGAAGGCAGAGAGAAGGTGGCCAAAGCGCTGGCTGCCCATGGTGTCAGCGTGATCGCCATTCGCGACTGCGGCAACGGCAAATGGGAGATCGTCAAAGGCGACCCGCGCAACCGTCGCATCACGGGCACCACCCCTATGGCGTTTTCGGGTCCAGTAAAAGTCACGCATCCTCTGCTCAAATCCGCCATCAGCCGCAAACCTCGCGGCACTCTTAACAACTGCTCCAGTGGTGCCACGCCCTGGGGAACCTATCTCGCCTGCGAAGAAAACTGGAACGGCTATTTCGGCACCGACGCCTCCGACTGGATGGCGACGCGCACACCTCTGGAAGCCCGCTACGGCGTCAGCGCCAACGGCTCTGGCTACGGCTGGCATAGGGCTGAGCCGCGCTTTGATCTGGCGAAAAACCGCAACGAGATCAACCATTTCGGTTGGGTGGTGGAGATCGACCCGTTCAATCCCAAGGCGACACCGGTCAAACGCACCGCTCTCGGTCGCATCAAGCACGAAGGCGCCACCTGTGTGGAAAGCAAAGGCCGGGTGGTCGTGTACACCGGCGACGATGAGAACGGCGAATACCTATACAAGTTTGTCGGCGACAAACCCTGGCGCCATTACACCTCCCGCCGCAAAAGCCCGCTGGATCACGGCACCTTGTACGTCGCTCGATTCGACGGAGAGGGCGGTGGCGAGTGGCTGCCTCTGGTGCATGGCCAGGGCGAGCTGACGCTGGCGAACGGCTGGCAGGATCAGGCGGATGTGTTGCTGCGCACCCGCATGGCGGCGGATGCTGTAGGCGCCACGCGGCTGCACCGCCCGGAGTGGGTGGCGGCGGATCAGCGCACTGGCGAACTCTACGTCACCCTGACCAACGGCTCCGGGCACGATGCGCCGGTCAACAGTGGGCGCACGTCCAACCCCTATGGTCATATCATCCGCTTCCGCGAAGATCGGCATTCGGATACGTCTTTTCAGTGGGAGGTGTTCCTGCTGGCGGGCGACCCGGTGTACGACCCGGAAGTCCCGGTGGATCAACCGGCCTTTGGCTCCCCGGATGGAATTTGGGTGGACGCCAGCGGCATCGTCTGGATTCAGACCGACGTGTCCAATTCTTCGCAGAATCTCGCCAGCCGCGGCCATGACAATATCGGCAACAACGCCATGCTTGCCGCGCTGCCGGATACAGGAGAGGTACGCCGCTTTTTGACCGGACCGCGCGGCTGCGAAATCACCGGCGTCACCATGACGCCCGATCAGCGCACCATGTTCGTTAATGTGCAGCACCCGGGCGAATCATCCAGTTTCTGGAACAGCCAGTTCGGCCCGCCGACCACGGAAAATCACTCTTCGGTGAGCACCTGGCCTTTCGGCGGACGCCCGCGCCCGGCCACGGTGGTTATCCGTAAAAAAGACGGCGGCAAGGTCGGTCAATAAAACTTGGCTAATACCACAAGGCAGGTTCAACCTGCCTTTTACACTCGTCATATTGGTCAGACCAAAACAGGGCGCGGCTAAAAGTCGAAGGGACGATACCAATCCGTTAAACCCGAAGCGTTTGGCATTTTTCGCCCGCGAATAGCGCTATCCTGACGCCAGATTGGCAAGACCAGTTGGTTTTACCAGTTAGCGGAGGCGGTAGAACCTCCACACACTACAGCGTATTCATTAGGAGGTTTTATGCTTTTCCGGGCGCCTTTGATTCAGGGTTTAGCGTGTGGGCTCACCACCACCGCTCTGCTTGCATTGCTGACCGCATGTGGCGGTGCCGCAGGAGGATCTTCCAGTAGCTCCAGCTCGTCCAGCAGTTCCAGTTCATCCAGTTCTTCGTCGAGTTCATCCAGCTCGTCTTCATCTTCGAACGCTTCATCCAGTTCTTCATCATCAAGTTCTTCATCATCAAGTTCTTCATCAAGCAGCAGTTCAGGGACTCCTATAGGCGGTATTTCGGCAGCCTGTGTGGAGTTGGTCACCAACCCCGCCGTCAATTGGCGCGATTCGTCGTTGCAGACGGATCAAGAAATCGTCAAATGTCTTGCGGACAGCCTCGGCCGTCCTGTCGGCTATGGCGAGAACGCGCGCGGCGGTTACGATCCCAACGGCAACAGCAAGTTGACGGTGATCACCACCGGCGGCTCGGTATCGGTGGAGCAGCAATTGCTGGATGCCATCAGCAGCGATGAGCACAACTGGATTGTGTTCGACAAAAACGACTTTAAAAACGATGTGGAAATTGCCATGTACCGGCTGCATTGCGGCGATTCAGCGGTGCAGTCCAAGCTCGGCGGCAATGCGCAACAGTGCGTCGATTTCCGCCAGTGGTGCAGCGCTAAAGGTGTGTCCGCCGCCAATTGCGAGCACCAGTTTTTTAACGTGGCGTTGAACAACAGCGATCTGCCGATTCGCAATGTGGTGGTCGGTTCCAATACCACCATCGACGGCCGCCAGGCAAAACCGCTTATACGTTTCAGCGGTTTTGCCATCGGGCGCGACAGCACCGGGATGCCAACTCAGACGGCGGAAAGTGTGATCCTGACGCACCTGAGTTTTAAAGGTGCCGGCCATACCGAAGATCACGGGCTCGATCCGGATATGATTCGCTCCACCGGCGCGTCCCACGATATCTGGATTCACAAAAACGACTTTTTCTACACTGGCGACGCGGCTTTTGATGTGAAGGTCGGTGCCTATGACATCACCCTGTCTTTTAACCGGGTATTGGACGTGAAGCGCGCGAGCCTGCACGGTTCCAGCGACAGCCGCACCATCAACTCGCAAATCACCACTACCTTTCACCACAATTTATTTTTAACCAGTGAGGCGTTCTACAAAGAAGGTCGCGGCACTGCACGACGGGTGCCGTTGCTGCGCCGTGGGTCATCCCATATGTTCAATAACGTGTTTATGAACTACTACAAGGATTTCGCCAGCGTGCGCGTCGGTGGCACCCTGCTGTTCGAAGACAATGTCTTTATGGGCGGAACTCCGGTGCAAAAGGAAAAAAGCGATCTCGCCGCCGCCTTTAATGAGTGGGTGAATAAACAGCTGTCGGATGGCGTAGTGGAAAGCGGCAATTTCACCACCACCGGATCGTTCGCCTGGTTTGCCGATGATGAGTGCAATCTCAATTCATCTTTCAAAGCGCAGGTAGTGGATGGTGGCGGCGCGGCGCGGGATCTATCGCAGGATTATTCCGCGGAAAGTCGCAAAATCATCACCGCAGAAAAATTCGCGACCGGTCAGGATCTGGTGGATTACGTAAATGCTACGGCCGGAAAAGATGGTGCGGTGCCCTTTACCTCGCCGCTCAGCGGTGGGCGCACGGCGATTCTGAATCTGCCGCCGCAAACTTGTCTGTAAAACGTTACGGCGGCCAGTGACCCCAGCGCGCTGGCGTGCCGCGCACGTCCAGATGGATAAACGGACCGTGAGCAGGTGTGCTGGTGTACTCGCCGACACCGCCGGTCAGGTCCGGGCGGTTGTGGCGCGAGGCGAAAGTGTCCGCCCATTCATATAAGAGGGCGGCGTCGGCGCGATCGGATTTGCCGTCGCCGTTGATGTCGTCCATCACCCCGTCGCCGTTCACATCAATATAAATATCCGCCGCACCGCCGTAGACATGGTAGCTGTTGGGTACATTGTTGATAGCGCGGTTGTAGTAGGGCGTGCGGTAGCCGCTCATCACCACGAAGCTGGGGGTGATGATACCGCGCTGGTTCACCTCCAGAAGAAACGCTTCCAGCTTGTTGAGCAGCGCCGGCTGCAGCACGAGGTATTTGGGAAATCCCCCCGCCTGCTTACACAGGAATTGGCCGAGGGTGAAATTGGGGGTGATGCGCAGGTTCTGGTTGGTTTGCGTCACCTCGATAAAACCTGCCGGCGCGTTGTAACTGCTCAGGTTTTTGTGAGGCCGGGGATATTGGCCGATGCGGTAACCATTGAGGTAGCTATTGCTGATGCGTTTGGCCGGCACCATCACCAGCAGTGACAGCGTGATGGTCTGATAGCCGGTGTGCGCCGATTCTGTGCGCAGATGTGCTGCCACTTTGTGAATGCCTGCGGTCTGCGGCGCCCGCCATTTGAACTGCCCCTGTTCCGCGACCAGATTTTTGTCATTCACCTGCACTGCCAGGCGCTCCGAGAGATGGGGCGCGGTGGACAGCACCACTTCCTCTCCGGGCATCACCGGCTCGAAATTAATGGCGTAGTGCAAAGGGCGGCCGTTGACTTGCAGGGGAAACAAGGCCGGGGCCACCTTAGCGGGCGCCGGTTGAGCCGGTGCTGCCTGCGCCAAACTGGCAGGCAGGCCGATCAGCAACCACAGCGCCATGAACAGGAATTCGAAATGGGATCGCTGATCAGTCGGCATAGAGGGGCGCCGCCAGTGCAGTCGCCAGGGGTGGATCCCGTTCGTAAATATCATTGCGAAAGTTTAGTTGATTGTTGCTGTCGATCCAGGCGGTCCAGTATTCGATATGCACCGGCACCGGATTCTTCAGAAATACCGTGTGCTGCTCGCCTTTGGCAATGATGGCGTCGATTTGTGCCCGGGTCATGCCATTGCCCTCCAGCAGTAGAGTGGCGAGATCCAGCGGCTGCGCCACCCGCACGCAGCCCGAGCTGAAGGCGCGGCCGGATTTGCTGAACAGCTCCCGCGACGGCGTGTCGTGCAGGTAGACGTCATATTGATTGGGAAACATAAACTTCACCTGCCCCAGGGCGTTGAGCGGGCCGGGACTCTGCACCAATCGGTAGGGAAAGTTGCGCTGAGTAATTTTGCCCCAGTCTATTTGCGCAGGGTCCACCCGGTTTTGCTGTTGATCAAACACGGTGAAGCCCAGGCGGCTCAGATAGCTAGGATCGGCTTTGATATCTGGCAGCTTGTCCTTTACCGCCAGCTTGTGCGGCACCGTCCAGGTCGGATTGAAAACGAGATAGCGGATGCGATCACTGAACACCGGGGTGCGGCGATAGTCGCGACCGACGATCACCGGTTTGCGCATCACCGTCTGGTTTTTGTCGATTACCTTGAGTTCGAAGCCAGCGATATTCACCAGCACATGCCTCTCCCCCAGATCGTCCGCCAGCCAGCGCCAGCGCTCCAAGTTGTTGATCACTTGCTGGCGCCGCGTCGCGGGGGTGACATTCAGTGCGTCCAATGTCCCCGCCCCGATGACGCCATCCACATCCAGGCCGTGGCGCACCTGGAAACGCTTCACCGCGGCCTGCGTTTTCTCATCGTAATGGGTGGCGTCAATGACG
>JAEZGT010000292.1 GCA_023416875.1 Pseudomonadota bacterium | reverse complement strand
GTATCGTTACCAATCACCTGCGCGGCCACCATGGTGAGCGCCTCAATCTGAGTGGGATTGACTTTGCCAGGCATAATCGAACTGCCCGGCTCATTCGCCGGCAAAATTAATTCACCCAAACCGCAACGCGGACCGCTCGCCAATAACCTTAGATTATTGCCAATCACTAACAAAGCACTCGCCAATTGGCGCAATGCGGCGCTGGTTTTTAATAAAGCATCGTGAGCGGAAAGCGCCATAAATTTATTCGGCGCACTGCGAAACGGCAGCCCGGTTTGTTTGCCGATTTCCAACGCCACACTCACCGCCCATTCCGGATGACTGTTCAAGCCAGTGCCGACGGCAGTGCCACCCAACGCCAGATCGTAAAGATCGTGACAAGCCTGATCCAGGCTGAGGCGGGCTGCTTCCAGCTGTGCCACATATCCGGAAAACTCCTGCCCCAAGGTCAACGGCGTGGCATCCATCATATGGGTACGGCCAATTTTCACGATCTCGGAAAACGTTGTTGCGCGCGCAGCCAGACTGCCAATTAAAGACTGTAATGTTGGACGCAAACGCTCTTGCAGCGCGAGTACAGCGGCAATATGCATCGCGGTGGGAAAAACATCGTTAGAGGACTGCGACAAATTCACATGATCGTTTGGATGCACCGGTTTTTTACTGCCTTTTGGCTGCCCCGCTAATTCATTAGCGCGATTGGCGATCACCTCATTGGCATTCATATTGGTTTGGGTGCCGCTGCCTGTCTGCCACACCACCAATGGAAACTGATCGTCAAAACCGCCTTTCAATCCCTCTTCACACGCCTGCAAAATCCAACCGCAGCACTGTTCATCCAGCTTTTCCAATGTTCGATTGGTACGCGCCGCCGCCGCTTTCACAACAAATAGCGCGCGGATAAACACCGGCGGAAATTTCTGCCCGCCAATAGGGAAATTCTCGATCGAGCGCTGCGTCTGCGCACCCCAATAACAATCCTCTGGCACCTCGATACTGCCAAGCGTGTCCGTTTCGATTCGAACTTTTCTTGCGCTCATGTTGCATTCCTCTTTTATTCGCACTGGCGAAAATTTCTTGATCAGAATCAGACACGCAAACCCCTATGCCCGTTCGCCTCGTACCCAGAATGACCACCGTTCCGCGTCGTTACTGGGATCCTAGGGGCAGACGGCAAAGCGACAACTCGGCAGATTATTCCCCTAAAAGAAATATAGGTAAGGGCATAGCAGAAATGTGTGGAGTTTTAGTGTGACGCTCAGCTGCAGTACGGTACAGATGCCATCGGGATAGGTGACCGCGTCCCACTCCCCTTGGTTCGCTCTATCCACGTTAGCTTAACGCCAAGCCATAAACGGATTGAGCAAGCGCATAAAAGGGCCAGTGAATTTCAACGGCGCATCCAATACCGTAAGACAAATGCAGTCTTCGTTTTGCAAGGCAGTGGGGCTGTGCTCGTGGCGGGTGTCGCGGGCGACAAAATCACCGACGTGATAGACCCCCAACTCATCGGAAAAGCCGCCTTTGAGAAGCACGGTTAACTCGGTTCCCACATGCGTGTGAGTGGGAACGCGCGCGCCAGCTTTAATTTTTTGCAGCGCCACCTGGACGCCACGCACCTGCAATACCTTATTCAGATCGTACTTGCTGATTTCCCGGGTTTGTTGTCGCCATGGCAAGTCTTCCAAAGGCTTGGGCAAATAGCGGCTCAGCGGATTGGTATACGTCTCTCTGACTGTGCCAGCGGATGTGATTGACGGCGCAGCAGCAGAGCCAGGCTCGGCCTCAATCCTGCTCATCAAATCGTCGAAGCTGCTTGCGTCCAAGCTGGCGGGTTTGGCTTCTTCGAGCAACACGCCTCCTACACTATTCAGCTTTTTAAGCTGGTCGCGACAGCTGTGGCAAAAACTCAGATGCACGGCTATCGCCAGCGCCTGAGGTGTGGCCATGCTGCCCGCCGAATAATCCAGCAGCACCATGTCATCGGGGTGATGCCCACTCATAATTCTTTGGCCTCCAACATAACTCGCAGCTTTCTCATGGACAGACGCAGGCGCCCTTTCAGGGTGCCCAGTGGGACCTTGAGTTCTTCCGCTACCTCTTCGTGAGTCTTGCCTTCGTAATAGATTTTGCGCACCGCGATCATCTGTTCTTCCGGCAAGGTATTAATGGATGCACGCACGACCTTCTCGGTTGAGCCCGCCTGGATTGACCTAACGGTGGTGTCTTCGGTTGGGATCTGCCACAGCTCTTCGGTATCGACTGCGATTTCGGCTTTGCTACGGTTCGTTTTGCGCAAAAGATCGATACGCTGATTGCGGGTAATGCTGAAGATCCAAGTGGATGGCGATGCCAGTGAGTCGGTGTATTGATCGGCCTTGCGCCAAACGTTGATCATCACTTCCTGCACCAGTTCTTCCGCCTGCTGACCCATGCCCTGATTGATGGCATAGGACTTGATCCTCGGCGCGAAATGGTCGTACAGCTGTCGGAACGCGTCCCGGTCGCCCCTCTGAGCGACGCGCGCGAGGAGGCTGGCCCAATCAGGCCCATCCGCCTTGCCGGGATTATTTTCGTTCATTGGCTTAGCCCTGTTGCCTGCCATGCGCTGCCTCGTTCGTTCGACTCATTCCGCCCCTTCTCCGTGGATGGAAGGTAAGCACGTGCTATGAGTACGAATTCCGGCGCGCGGTGGATCATTCTGTAGCAGCAAAAATGCGCTGGTCGCGAAGGCTATCACAGGCAGAGGTAGGATATTGAACAAGACGCGGGCAGCTAAGGAACAGGGGCAGGAGATAACGGTTGAGCAAGACGAGCGGGCAACAGGCGTTGCCCGCGTGAGACTTGGCTTCCACCGGATGAAACTTGGCTTCCGCCGGATGAAACTTGGCCTCCAAGCGGCCGCAACGACAGCTTGGAGACTCTCTTTACTCGAGTGTCTCGGTAATCACCGTGTCGATAACGTGAATCACGCCGTTGCTGGTGTACACATCGAACATCACGACATTGGCTCCCTGAATCTGGAGGCTGCCGTCGACGATATTAATATCAACATCCTCTTCAGCTGCGGTGTCGACAGAGGTGCCGTTCAACGCGAAAGCATTAACCGAGTTCACTTCCGCACCCACAACGACGTGTTGCAGCAACACCTTGGTTAAAGCGGGAACATTGGCGATCAGACTATTCAGGACGGCCTCGTCAATTTTCGCGAACGCGGCATCGGTGGGTGCAAAAACAGTAAACACAGCACTCTCATCGGCAAGCACGGTATCAAGACCGGCGGCTTGCAGAGCGGTTACCAACGTTGTGAAGTTGCCGTTGGCAATCGCCGTTTCCACGATATTGGCCTGTGGGTCCCCTTTCTCGGCAGGTGGTATCAACACCGTATCCAGAACGTGAATAACGCCGTTGGCAGCCTGTATGTTGGTATCGGTTACGGTGGACAGATTGACCAGGAGCGAATCACCTGACAAGGAGAGAGCAGACTCAGAGCCATTAGCCATTTCCACCAGTGAATCGTCGGATTGAGCGATCGCTAGGGCGCTGCTTGCCAGAACTTGCGAGCCAGCGATGACATGATAGGAAAGTATGTTCGAAAGCGTATCGGGGTCGGCGAGCAATTGGTTGATGGTGGCTTCACCAAGTTTTGCAAACGCGGCGTCAGTCGGCGCAAACACGGTGAAGGTTCCGTCCATATCAGCCAAGGTAGCATCCAAACCGGTTGCTTCCAGGGCGGCGATCAAGGTTGAAAAATTTCCCGCGTTTGCGGCGATATCAACAATGGACATAGGCGGCGCAGGCAGCTCAACAGCGCCAGTGATCACAGTGTCGATCACGTGAATAACACCATTGGTAGCGTAGATGTCCGCTGAGGTGACCGCCGCGCCGCCAACTCGCAGAACACGGTTTTCAATGCTCACGGGAATATCGGCACCGCCTGCGGTTGCCACCGAGGTTCCGCTGGCCGCATAGGCTGCAACGGAATTGATTTCCGCACCAGCGACGACGTGTTGAAGCAGGACCGCTTTGAGCGCCTCGGGATCATTCAACAGGGCGTTGATATTGTCTTCACCAAGTGCTTCAAACGCCGCGTTAGTGGGTGCGAATACGGTAAAAGTGCTGTTTTCATCGGCCAGTACGGCATCCAGATCCGCAGCTTGCAGGGCGGCAACCAGCGTCGAAAAGTTCTCGTTGCCGACCGCTATATCGACAATGCTGGCCGTGGGCTCACCGCGGTCGGCTGGCGGTATGAGAACGGCATCAATAACGTGAATAACGCCGTTATCGGCTTCCACATCGGTGACGGTGACCATTGACAGATTGACCATCAACGACGTGCCTGACAGTGATAGCCCCACACTATCGCCGTTGGCCATTTCCAAAGTCGTTCCGGCAGCGCCTACGGCGGTGGTGGAATCGATTTCAGCTCCGGACACCACGTGGTAGAGCAAAATGTCCGTCAGGGTATCGGTATCGGCCAATAGACC
>JAEZGT010000251.1 GCA_023416875.1 Pseudomonadota bacterium | reverse complement strand
AAAGCGACAGGTTGAGATCTACACCACCTGGGTTCCTGCATACCGTCTGGAAGGTTGGATGAAAGCCATTACCGCTTCGGTTTCCATGGTGACCACATTGGTGTTGCTTCCCAAATTACCGGACCTTCTTATGGATACAGAGATACAGAAGAAATACAAATTGATGGAAGATCATCAGCGCGCGCTCGAAGCCCAGCTAGGGCAGATGAACTCCGTATATGAAGCCTCTCTCGGACGAGAAGAGCGCATCATTCAATTGAAAAAAGAGATCAATCAGGAGCTTACCAAACAGGGCCTGCCACCGCGCTACCGGATATACGAAGGCTGACGATGCCGATACGTTATTTCTGCTATATCGCCGGGTCATTGTTGCTGTTTGTACTGGTCGCGCTGACGGGTACCACGCTGTCGGGAATATTGAACAACCTTGATCTATTGGCGGGCCAGATTGATACACAGACGATGCAATCTATCGAGGGCGCCAGTGCGACCGCTTCCGCACCCGACGCATTACTGCTCGCTAAAGTCAAAACGGCGATTTCAAATTGGATGCTGTTCAGCACCTTGCTGATTTGCCTCTTGTTATTGCTATTCGCAACCCCCTTCACCTTGCAACACTTCCGCACCCTGAATGAAATTCGCAATACCAATTTGCGTTTGAATAACCAAGCCGCCACCTTGCGCGCGACCCACAGAACCATTGACAACATGTTGGAGGACATCATTCATGAGAAAAAACAAACCTCCCGAACCTCCGAAATCAACGCCCGTCTGGCGGCGATCATTAATAGCGCGGAGGATGCTATTTTCTCTTTGAACATGGCGGGCTACGTCACCACCGCCAACGAAGCGGCACTGCGAATTTTTGGGGAAAATTGCGATGGAAAATTATTTCTAAATCTATTTCCGTCATCTGCTAGCGCTAAATTGAAAACCTTGCTGATGACCACCGCTGAACAAAATGCCGGTTCAACGCTTGATATCAGCATCGAAAAGAAAAAGCAGCGCATCGATCTCTCGCTCACCATCTCTCCTATTCACTCGGATCAGCAGGAAATCATCGGCTTTTCTGTCATTGCCAAAGACATCTCCAATACTAAGCTCGAGGAAGCGCGCTTCCGCATGGCGGTCGAAGCTGCGCCCAACGCCATGATCATGGTGAATCAAACGGGCCATATTGTGCTGATTAATAGCGAAGCGGAGGCCATGTTTGGCTACACCAAAGAAGAACTGATCGGGCAACCCATTCACCAGCTCGTGCCGCCAAGCATGCGGTCAATCCACACACTGTATGTGCAAAATTATTTCGAAGCCCCCGACCGACGCAGTATGGCGCGAGGTTCGAACGACCTTCACGGGCAGCGCAAAGATGGCGATCTCTTTCCAATCGAAGTGGGACTGACCCCCATTACCGTGGATAAAGAAACTTATGTCATCAGTTCTATCGTCGATATAAGCGAGCGATTGCATCAACAGCGGGCACTGAAGAATTTGAATGCGGAACTGCGCCGAAAAAACCAGGAGATGGAACAATTCATTTATACCGTCTCTCACGACTTAAAAGCCCCGCTGGTGACGATTGCAGGTTTTGCGAACCGATTAAAAAATGCGGACGACCTGCAACTGCAGGAGAACCACCATCACAAACTGGACCGGATACTCGCCAACGTGCGGTCCATGGAGTCACTCCTGCAGGACTTGCTGCACCTGTCGCGCATAATCAAACGCGATCTTGAAAAAGCGTTGGTGGACTGCAATGTCACTCTGCAGAGCGTTTTGGATTCCCTCGAAGGCGATATCAAAAAAATGGGCGCCCAGATTCTGGTCGACGGCCCGTTGCCGCAAATATATGCGCAGGAAAGTCTGCTATTTCAATGTTTGCAAAACATCATTTCCAACGCGCTTAAATACAGCAAACCAGGTGTTGCACCCGTGATCACTATCTGCACTGCACAAGAGGCTGGCCACTCGGGTGTGCGCATCAGTGACAACGGTATCGGCATAGCGGAGCATCATCAGGAGCGGATCTTTCACGTATTTGAACGCCTGAACCCGGATGCCGCTGAAGGTACTGGGGTCGGTTTGTCGATTGTCAAAACCATTATGGAAAAACACTCTGGAAAAATTGTGCTGGACTCCGTAGTCGGTCAGGGCACCAATTTCACCATTCTCTTCCCCGAACTGAAGTGACGGCCATGAGCGCAACCAAGGCAACAATTTTAATCGTCGAAGACAATCCCGATCACGCCGAGCTGATCGAGGCCACCATTCTCGATTGCGAGCCTGGAATTGAGATTCTCAGCCAACGCAATGGCGAGGATGCTTTGCAATACCTAGCCTCGTTAAAGCAGCGCAGCGCCCCCCTGCCCGACCTCGTTTTTATGGACATCAAAATGCCGCGTATGAATGGCATAGAAACTTTGATTGCCATCAAACAAGATCCCCAGCTGCACTATATTCCGGTGGTGATGTTGAGCACTTCGACAAATGAATCCGAAATGCGAGTTTGCCTGAAGGCGGGAGCCGAGATTTACCTGGCCAAGCCCTTGCAGGCACACGCATTTGAAGAGCTAATACGCCCGCTACTCGAGCGCTGGCGGAACGCACCGCCGCACAATAAAGGCGGTCAAAGCCTGTGATTTTCTCTGGAGTACATCCATGCATATTCTGATCGCCGAAGACAATGAAGATCATTTGGAGCTGATCGTGGACATGTTGCGAAGCAGCTTCGGTCGGCTCTGCAAAATCCGCCATTACGCCACGTTGCAAGAAGCTATTGATTACCTCGAACGCAAACGCGTGGATGTTTTTCTCTGCGACCTCAAACTGCCGGATTCACCGATTCAGGACACGGTGGAGCGCATCAAGGTTCTGGAGGACGCCCCGCCCATTATCGTGCTCACGTCCCTGCATGATGATGAACTGGCACAGCGGCTGGTAAAAGAAGGCATTCAGGATTTTTTACCCAAGGACGAACTTACGCCTTCTCAATTGGTGCGCGCCTGTCATTACGCTATCGAACGAAAAAAACTGACGCATTCGCTGCTGGAAAAGAACGAAGACTACAAAGCGTTTTGCTACAGTCTGACCCATGATTTCAAAAGCAGCCTTTGGCAAATTTCACGCTTTGCCCAAATTTTCAAATTGGAAACCCAGAAAAAATACCCTAGTGACAATACCCTGCCCTATCAATATCTGGACAAGATTTCCACCAAGATTGAAGGCATTCAAAAATTAATTGAAGATCTGCAGGACTTCCTGTCTATCGATGCACTTATCGAAAATTATCAACCGATCTCACTGACCTTGGCTGCACGTAACGCGGCAGACATGCTCGGTGAAACGGTGGCAAAAAGAAACGGCAATGTCGAAGTGGAGCAATTACCGGAAATAAATGGCAATGTTTCACAATTGCAATTATTGTTTTCGAACCTCATAGGCAACGCCATTAAGTACAACGACAGCAAACGTCCGCAAGTCAGAATTTACAGCGGCGAGCAAACCGAAGATGGCGTCAGTGTGCTGGTGGAGGACAATGGGATAGGAATTCCGGAGGATAAAATATCCGCGATATTTACGCCCTTTGAGCGACTACATCGGCAGGATCAGTATTCAGGGTCCGGTCTCGGTTTGAGCATCGTCAAACGTATCGTGCAATCTCACGGGGGCCGGATTCAGGTCAGCTCAACACCTGGAGAGGGAACGCGTTTCATCCTGCTGTTCCCGCGACTCAATCAAACATCTTCTTCGATATGAAAGCCGGATTTTTTACGTCGATCGCGTCCATTTCTCATATTAAAAGGACCGCGCGCAGCGCTGTGCGTACGCCGATCTGAGTTGGGTTTACGCCGGTCGATAAAAGGCGCGGCGGGCGGCTCCGGTTTGTCTTTATCGACCGGCGCGGGCGCATCCACTTGGGTGACGCGATGCCGCGACAGCGGTGCGGGACTCGGCGGTGGTGGCTGGTTGATTTTCATAGGCAATTCGCACAGACGCTAGTGGTTTTCCACTATGGTTATCGGCGCGAAGCGGGCAAACTTTACCGCTCACTCTCTGGGCTGGATGAGAACCACTGCAGCTTTTCGTGAAGGGAAACAACACCACCAATAATTAATAATGTCGGAGCATGAACTTCGCGTTCCGCTACCAATTCCGGCAGTCCTGCCAAGGTGGAAATATGGACTTGTTGACGCGGAGTGGTTCCTTGCTCGATCAGGGCAGAGGGAGTCGCTGGATCTTTCCCATATGCAATCAAATTCCCACAAATATCCTTAAGTCCAGCCAATCCCATATAAAACACTAGGGTTTGATCACCGCCGATCAGTTCATTCCAGGAG
>JAEZGT010000238.1 GCA_023416875.1 Pseudomonadota bacterium | reverse complement strand
CAAGCGACCCTCGAACTTGAGGTGGTAAACCAGGAGCTGCGCCGCCTGGCGACTACCGATCCACTGACCCGTTTGGCCAATCGACGCCATTTCTTCTCCCTCGCCCACGCGGAATTCGCCAAGGCTCAGCGCCACAAACGACCGCTGTCGATCATCATGATGGACGTGGACGAGTTCAAGCAGATCAACGATACCCACGGCCACGCCGCTGGCGATCGTGCGCTGGACATTCTGGCTGATTGTTGTCGTGAGGCGGTGCGGGAGTCGGATTTGGTGGGGCGTATCGGTGGAGAGGAGTTTGCGATTTGTTGCCCTGATGCAGATCTCAGCGGCGCTACCGCTATCGCCGAGCGTATCCGTGTAACCTGTGAAAAGCGCACAATCCACTACGGCCAATTGCAGTTCAATTTCACGGTTAGCCTCGGTGTCACCACCCGCAACAGCGAGGACGATAGCTTTGAAGACATGCTCAACCGCGCCGACCAGTTGCTGTATCAGGCGAAAAACAAAGGTCGCAATCGTGCCATTGCCTGCTGAAGCCGTTTAACACCGTCTTTGCAGCGTTCCCCTGCAACGCTGCATACACCATTTCTTTATCGCTCCCTTAACGCTGTACGCGTCTTCCCTTAACGCTGTACGCGAAAATCCAACATCCGCTGCAGCGGAATCATGGCTCGACGGGCCAGATCCGGGTCGACGAAAATTTCGTTGTCATTGCGTTCGAACGCCGTCGCCATCAACTCTAACGAACTCATTGCCATCCATGGACAGTTAGCGCAGGAGCGGCAGGTGGCGCCGGAGCCAGCGGTGGGAGCGATATAAAACAGCTTATCTGGACAGGTCTGCTGCATCTTGTAGAAGATGCCCTGGTCGGTAGCGACGATGAATTTTTTCTGCGGCAGCGTCTGCGCGGCACGGATCAATTGCGAGGTGGAACCCACTACATCCGCCAGCGCCACTACCGCTTCGGGCGACTCTGGATGGACCAGCACGGCGGCATCGGGATGCATGGCCTTGAGATCCTCCACTCCGCGCGCTTTGAACTCCTCGTGCACGATACAAGCGCCATCCCACAAAAGCACATCCGCTCCTGTGGTTTTCTGCACGTAGCGCCCTAAATGCTTGTCCGGCGCCCAGAGGATCTTTTTGCCTTCCTTATCCAGGTGATCCACTACGTCCACCGCAATGCTGGACGTCACCACCCAATCCGCCCGAGCCTTTACAGCAGCAGAAGTATTGGCGTAGACCACCACGGTTCGGTCCGGGTGGGCATCGCAAAACGCGCTGAACTCCTCCGCCGGGCAACCTATATCCAGGGAGCAGGTGGCTTCCAAGGTGGGCATCAACACACGCTTTTCGGGGCTGAGGATCTTGGCGGTCTCACCCATAAATTTCACACCGGCGACGATCAGCGTCTGTGCCGGATGGTTTTTGCCGAACCGTGCCATCTCCAGGGAATCGGAAACACAGCCGCCGGTTTCCTCCGCCAACGCTTGAACCTCCGGGTCCGTGTAGTAGTGGGCGACCAGCACTGCATTGTGCTCTTTCAGCAATGCTTTTATTTTGGCTTTCTGCTCTGCAACTTCAGCGGGGCTGGCGCGATGCTGCTCGGGGATGCGGTCCAGATGCACTCGCACCAGTTCCTGCGGGCTCATGCTCGCCGGTTCTATCACAACGGCGTCATTTCCCGTCGCGGCGCCTTCATATAAAGCCATAAACTCGACCTCTAAAACAAAACGCGCATTCTACGCCAGGATATCGATATTTGATCATTTGATTGATTGGAGGTTGCAGCGCGCAACTACCGCAGCCGGCTGATGAAACAAGTAGGCCAAGCAGCAGGCATGACTTAAACTCCGCCAACTCGGGACTCCCGCCTCTAATTTGCGATGAATCTGAATCTCCGTTACCACCTCTCCCCTGAGTCCACCGAAAAGCTGGCGGCCGCCACTCGGCTCATCACCCGCCTGTTGCAGCGCTTCCCCTGGGCCATACCTTTGGTCGGTTTTGTCTCCGGTGCGGCGAGCTTCTTTCTGGTGGAACGGGAAAAAGACGCCTTCGCACAATTTATCGCACTGCTCATGCTGGCGAGCTGGGTTTGGCTCGCCCTGGAAAAGCTGCTGCGCCGCGGGGTGCAACGTTGGCTCGGAGCCCCTCTCCCTTCGCCGGTACTCAGCTTTTTTACTCAGATGGTGCACCAGGAAAGCCTTTTCTTTGTCATTCCCTTTTTCACCATCACCACTGCCTGGAATACCGGCCAAATGGTATTCACCTCGCTGCTGATGCTGTTTGCACTGATTTCCATCGTGGATCCTATCTACTACCGCTGGCTGGCCGGACGGCGCTGGCTGTATTTCATTTTCCATGGCGTAACGTTTTTTGCGGTGCTCCTCACCGTTCTGCCGATTATCTTTCAGCTGCCGACACCCAAAACCTACCTGATAGCCCTGGGGGCCGCCCTTATCTTGTCGCTGCCAGCTGTGGTGCGCGCCATGCCGCTGCGCTGGTGGGGACGCGGGCTTGCCGCATTAGCCCTGGCGCTGCTGACCATCGGCGTCGGCATTTACACCCGCCCGTGGATTCCGCCGGCCACGTTGCGCCTCACCAAAGTGGCGGTGACCGATAAAATCGATGATCGCAAGCGTGCCCCAGAGCGGGAATTGAAAGTCATAACAGATGAGCAGCTGCGCCAGGGGCTCTATGCCTATACCGCTATCCGCGCTCCCCGCGGCTTGCGCGAACGCATCTATCACGAGTGGCGCCGCAACGGTCGCACGGTGGATCGCATCGCACTGAATATTAATGGCGGCAGGGAGGCTGGTTACCGCGCCTGGAGCCACAAGCTCAATTTCCCACCCTATCCCGTCGGCCGCTGGGAAGTTCACGTGCTAACGGAAGCCAACCAGGTAATCGGTATTCTCCGCTTTGAAGTGGTGAAATCCGATAAGCCCGCGCTTGCACCGGCGCCTCCTGCCTCTACCCTTGAGGAAGAATCGACTTCTAAGGACGAGCCACCTGTAACGGAAGAATCTAACGAACCACTCGCACCCGCAGAATCGTCGCAATCGACGGAACAAGCCGAACCGGAAGAAACACCCACACAGGAAGAGGCTCCCTTACTAAAACCAATGCCCGACGAGGATAAAGAGCCAACTCAGGAAGAGCCACCACCAGCCGAAGAACCGCAACCGCCCACAGACAGCCTGCCACCCGATTTAGATCGCTCCGAGAATGAGTCTGATGGAATTGAAATAGAGCCGAGTGAAGAGCTGCCGCCAAAAGAAACGTAATTTGCAGCAATAAAAAAGGGAGCTTTAGGCTCCCTTCTTCTTGAGTGGTGGGTCGTACTGGATTCGAACCAGTGACCAATTGGTTAAAAGCCAACTGCTCTACCGACTGAGCTAACGACCCAAAAGAGGCGCACATACTAATGATTTTCTTTTAAAAGACAAGCGATTTTTTTTGCAATATTACCGACAATCCCTCAACTTTCTAATCGCTGATACCGCGTGGGATCCTGGATGCCCAAATCCATAAATCCCCTTTTCCTCAAGCGACAAGAGTCACAGCGACCGCAGGCCAAGCCGTCATCACTCGCCTGATAACAGGAGACCGTTTTGCTGTAATCCACACCCAACGCTAGCCCTGCGCGAATGATGTCACTCTTACTCAGATCAATCAGAGGTGTGCGGATTTGGAGAGATTTGCCCTCCACCCCGGCGCGTGTTGCGAGATTGGCAAGCACCTGAAACGCCGCAATATATTCGGGCCTGCAATCGGGATAGCCAGAATAATCCACTGCATTTACGCCAATAAAAATTGCCGAGGCGTCGAGGACCTCAGCCCAGCCCAAAGCAATGGATAAAAACACGGTATTGCGCGCCGGCACATACGTGACTGGGATGCCGTCGGTTTCCTGCTCCGGAATCTGAATATTGCTGTCTGTCAGCGCAGATCCGCCAATGCTGCCCAGATCGAGGCGGACAACTTTATGCGAGGCTGCGCCCAAATTCCGGGCCACGCGCTCCGCAGCCAATAATTCCGCGCTGTGGCGCTGGCCGTAGTCAAAACTCAAGGTGTGACACTGGTAACCCTCCGCCTGTGCCATTGCGAGCACAGTGGCGGAATCAAGCCCGCCAGACACCAGCACGACCGCGTTTTCGCCACGTATTTCCGCCATTGTCACACCCCGGGGACATCGCCCCACAGATATTTATGCAATTGAATTTGCATCCTTACCGGCAGCCGGTCCACGATTATCCACTCCGCCAAATCGCGCGGATTGAGCACACCATAGCTTGGGGAAAACAGAATTTCTCCTACACGCTGCTCCAAGCGCATTTCATTAATTCTGAAACGCGCCCACTCGTAGTCCTCCCGGCTGCATAAAACAAATTTGACCTGGTCTCTCTGCTGCAGGAGAGGGATATTCTCCACCAGGTTGCGGTGACTCTCGCCCGAGCCCGGGGTTTTAATATCCATGACGATGCTGACACGCGGATCTATATCCGCGATGGACATAGCACCACTGGTTTCGAGCGAGACGTTTTTGCCTGAATCACATAAGGCTTTTAGTAGCTGGCGAGCATCCGGCTGCGCCAAAGGTTCTCCACCAGTGACGCAAACATATTGCGTCCCGAAGCTATCAACTTGCGCCAGAATCTCCTGCAGAGAAATCTTATTACCGCCATAAAACGCATAGGCAGAGTCACAATAACCGCAGCGCAACGGACATCCAGTAAGGCGAACAAAAACGGTAGGCAATCCCACCGTCCGGGCCTCACCCTGAAGGGAGAAAAAGATTTCGGTAATACGCAGTTCAACAGTCATTGTGACGCTACAAACAAAAAAACCGGGCGTTGCCCGGTCTTCGAACAAAACACTACCGCTTATTCCGCGTCTGCAGCGGACTCTAATTTGCCCTGAACCGGACGATCCACCAATTCGACGTACGCCATAGGCGCATTGTCACCAGCGCGGTAGCCGCATTTCAAAATGCGCAGATAACCGCCTGGACGACTGCCAAAACGAGGGCCCAATTCACCGAACAATTTGCCAACTGCTTTTTTATTCCGCAGACGGTCGAAAGCCAAGCGGCGATTAGCGACGCTGTCTTCCTTGCTCAGAGTAATCAGGGGTTCAGCAAAACGACGCAGTTCCTTGGCCTTGGGAAGCGTAGTTTTAATTAACTCATGCTCCACCAGCGAATTGACCATATTGCGAAACATGGCTTTGCGATGAGAAGAGTTTCTATTTAATTGACGGCCACTAAGACGATGACGCATGACTCTATACCTTTTCCGATTGCTATCTCAGCAAACTTCACCCGAAGGTGAATTAATCATTACCTTTCAAACTGGCGGGTGGCCAATTTTCCAAGCGCATACCCAATGACAAACCGCGTGATGCCAGTATGTCTTTAATCTCAGTCAACGACTTCTTACCGAGGTTAGGAGTTTTGAGCAACTCAACCTCAGTGCGCTGAATAAGATCGCCGATGTAATAAATATTCTCAGCCTTCAGACAGTTGGCCGAACGAACAGTCAACTCAAGATCGTCAACCGGACGGAGCAAAATCGGATCGATCTGATCTTCTTTCTTCTCTGGCTCAGCCTCTTTCTCGCCTTCCAGATCAACAAAGACCGCAAGTTGCTGCTGCAAAATTGTAGCCGCACGACGAATTGCTTCTTCCGGATCGATGGTGCCGTTGGTTTCGAGATCAATCACCAGCTTATCCAGGTTGGTGCGCTGTTCTACCCGCGCACTTTCCACGGTGTAAGCAAGACGCTTGACTGGGCTGTAGCTTGCATCCAATTGCAAACGGCCTATAGCACGAGTTTCCTCATCATCGCGTGAGCGCGCATCCGACGGCTGATAGCCGCGACCGCGACTAATAGTCAGGCGCATGCTCAACTCAACATCCGCTGTGATATTGGCGATCACAAGCTGCGGGTTCTTAATTTCAACATCATGATCCAGCTTGATGTCACCTGCAGTGACGGGACCTGGACCACGCTTGGTCAGGGTCAATACGGACACGTCTTTACCGTGCATCACCACAGCTACTTCTTTGAGATTCAGAAGGATTTCAATTACATCCTCCTGAACCCCCTCGATCGCACTGTACTCATGCTGTACACCATCGATTTCAACTTCAGTGATGGCGCAACCGGGCATTGATGACAGCAGAATGCGTCGCAATGCATTGCCAAGCGTATGACCGAAACCGCGTTCGAGCGGCTCCAGCACCACTTTCGCTCTGGTTGGGCCCAACTCCGTGACATCGATATTTTTTGGCGTCAGAAAATCATTCACAGCAGTTTGCATAAGCATTCCTGTTAACAGATTGGAGTTGGCTTACTTCGAGTAGAGCTCGACGATCAAGTTCTCGTTGATATCCGCTGACAGATCACCACGATCCGGAACGCGCTTAAATACGCCTTCCTTCTTTTCGTTGTTTACATCCACCCACTCTACATCGCCACGCTGACCAGAAATGGTCAATGCGCTTTGGATACGCAACTGATTTTTTGCCTTCTCACGCACAGCGATCACATCGCCAACGCGTACTTGATAAGAAGGGATATTCAGAGTTTTACCGTTTACCATGATCGCCTTATGGCTAACCAATTGGCGAGATTCGGCGCGGGTAGCACCAAAGCCCATGCGGTAAACAACGTTATCCAAACGGCACTCAAGCAATTGCAGCAGGTTTTCACCAGTTGCACCTTTGCGACGAGCAGCTTCGGTGTAATAGTTTTGGAATTGCTTTTCCAAAATGCCGTAGATGCGACGCACTTTTTGCTTTTCACGGTGCTGAACACCGTAATCAGAAAGGCGACCACGACGCTGGCCATGCTGACCCGGACCGGTGTCTATCTTGCATTTTGAATCAAGGGGACGCACACCGCTCTTGAGGAAAAGATCTGTTCCTTCACGACGTGCGAGTTTACAGGTTGGTCCAATATAACGAGCCATTGTTCTCTACCTCCTCACACGCGACGCTTTTTAGGCGGACGGCAGCCATTATGGGGAATCGGCGTAACATCCGTAATATTTGTGATTTTGTAGCCAATATTGTTGAGTGCGCGAACTGCGGACTCACGTCCTGGGCCAGGACCTTTGACTTCTACATCAAGGTTCTTCAAACCGTATTCCAGAGCAGCTTGACCAGCGCGCTCTGCAGCCACCTGGGCAGCAAACGGTGTGCTTTTACGTGAACCGCGGAAACCGGAACCGCCGGAAGTCGCCCAGCTCAACGTGTTACCTTGACGATCAGTGATGGTGACAATCGTATTATTGAAAGAGGCATGGATATGAGCAACGCCGTCCACAACGGTCTTTTTGACCTTTTTGCGAGGGGCTGCTTTTGCAGGCTTAGCCATCGTAATGTTCCTAACTTAAAGCGATTAAATTAACGTTTGATCGGTTTGCGCGGACCTTTGCGAGTGCGAGCATTGGTCTTGGTACGTTGACCACGCACAGGCAAGTTGCGGCGATGACGCAATCCACGATAGCAACCCAAGTCCATAAGCCGTTTGATGCTCATGGAAACTTCACGGCGCAAATCACCTTCTACAGTGTACTTGCCAACCTCTGTACGGATCGCTTCAAGCTGTTCTTCGCTCAGGGCGCTGATCTTGGCGTTTTCGGCGATACCGGCAGCAGAGCAGATAGCTCGCGCTCGGGTGCGGCCGATGCCGTAAACGTAAGTTAAGGAAATTACAGCGTGTTTTTGGTCTGGTATGTTGACACCAGCAATACGGGCCATTCGGATTACTCCAATTACTTTTGTTCTGCGATACTAACGGCGAAAAACAGATCCCCGCGAACCCCTATTAACAAGGGCGCGGGATGATAGCTGTTTGAACACCGGAATTCAATAGGAGAGAATTTCTCCGACAGTTAGTATCCCCTGATTCATCCTTGAAGAGGCGGATGAGCTCCGCCTGAAACAACGATCAACCTTGACGTTGTTTGTGCTTTGGAGTTACTTCACAAATCACGCGAAGAACGCCTTTGCGACGAACGATTTTGCAGTTTCTGCAAACTTTTTTTACGGATGCTCGGACTTTCATGGTTTCCTCTCAATTAGCGCGTGTTACCGCTGCCATAACCTTTCAAATTTGCTTTCTTCAACACTGACTCATATTGGTGTGACATGAGATGTGATTGAACTTGCGACATAAAGTCCATCACCACCACCACGACGATCAGCAGCGATGTACCACCCAGATAAACTGGTATGCCGGTATAGGCCACCAAGAACTGCGGCAGCAATGCGACGCCGGCAATATAAATTGCACCTATCAGGGTCAATCTGGTCAACACCGTGTCAATATACTTGGCCGACTGGTCGCCTGGTCGAATACCTGGAATGTAGGCGCCGCCCTTCTTGAGGTTGTCGGCTACCTCTTTGGGGTTGTAGATCATCGCCGTATAGACGAAGCAGAACAAAATGATCAAACCGCCAAATACCACAAAGTTAAGTGGCTGACCCGGGCCCAGTGCCAAGGCAACATCCTGCAGAATCTCCCCAAATTTCCCCTCGCTGGATTGGCCGAACCACTGGGCTATCGAAGCCGGGAACAGCAGCAAGCTGCTAGCGAAAATCACAGGGATAACGCCCGCCATATTGATCTTCAATGGCAAATGGCTGGTCTGCTGGGCATAGCCATGACGCCCCTGCTGCCGCTTGGCGTAATTGATTGTAATACGGCGCTGCCCGCGCTCCATACGCACCACAAACCAAGTGATAGCGAATACACCAACCAGAATGACCAACAGCATTAATGCATGCAAATTGCCTTGGCGCGTACTTTCGATAACAGTACCAAACGCTCCCGGAAGTCCCGCGACAATACCAGCGAAAATCAGCATGGAAATGCCGTTGCCGACACCGCGCTCAGTGATTTGCTCACCCAGCCACATCATGAATATCGCACCCGTCACTACAGACGAAACCGCAACAATATAAAAGCTCACTGTTGGGAGAGCTGTATGCGACATGCCCTGCCCCGCCATACCAGCAACCATGATCACACCCTGAATCAAGGCGAGCACCACAGTCAGATACCGCGTGTACTGGTTGATTTTACGACGACCTGCTTCACCCTCTTTTTTAATCGCTTCCAGGGAAGGTGTTACTGCCGTCATCATCTGCATAATGATCGACGCAGAAATGTACGGCATGATGCCGAGCGCCAAAATACTCATGCGCTCCCATGCACCGCCGGAAAACATATTGAGCATGCCAAGGAAAGTCCCCTGGTTCTGCTCAAACAGCGCCTGCACCTGACCCGGATCTATACCTGGAACCGGAATATGAGTGCCAACGCGATAAACCAGAATGGCCAAAAATAAAAATTTTAGGCGAGTCCAAAGCTCGCCTAAACCTTTTTGATTGCCCAGAGACAGTGCGCCTGGAGCTGCCATGAAAGCCTCTCTTAGTCTTCTATTTTGCCACCGGCTGCTTCTATCGCAGCTTTAGCACCTTTGCTCACGGCAATACCCTTCACCGTTACGGCTTTTTTGATCTCGCCAGAGAGAAAGATCTTAACGCTTTTAACGTTATGACCGATGACATTGGCAGCACGAAGAGCTTCGATATCAATCACATCAGCTTCAACAGTGTTCAGTTCTGCTACGCGAATTTCCGCTGCAGAAAGACTAACACGGCTGGTGAAGCCATATTTTGGCAAACGCTTTTGCAAAGGCATTTGGCCGCCTTCAAAACCAGGGCGCACGTTGCCGCTTTTGCGGGCACGCTGGCCCTTGTGGCCTCGACCACAGGTTTTGCCGAGACCGGAACCAATCCCTCGACCAACGCGTTTACGAGTCGTACGACTGCCAGGTGCAGGACTCAAGGTATTCAGTTGCATCTGTCAGTCCTCAACTTTAACCATATAAGAAACTTTATTAATCATGCCGCGGATCGAAGGAGTGTCCTGCAATTCCACAGTATGACCAATGCGACGCAGCCCCAGGCCGGAGATACAAGCTCTGTGAGCTTTCAAGCGACCATAGACACTCTTAGTCTGGGTCACTTTGATTGTTTTATTTGCCATGGTATTCGTATCCCAAAACAATGAGAAAATTAAGCGGTGATCTCGTCCACGCTCTTGCCGCGTTTTGCAGCTACAGATTCCGGAGATTGCATAGCATCCAACGCTTTAAAAGTAGCGCGAACAACGTTAACCGGATTGGTTGATCCGTAGCACTTAGCCAATACGTTCTGAACGCCCGCGATTTCCAACACGGCACGCATAGCACCACCAGCAATTACACCAGTACCGGGAGAAGCTGGCTGCATGTAGACTTTTGACGCACCGTGGCGACCGCGGGTCGGATAATGAATGGTGTCGCCTTTAAGATCAACATTAATCATATTACGTCGAGCAGCTTCCATAGCCTTCTGAATGGCAACCGGGACTTCACGGGCTTTACCGCGACCGAAGCCAACACGCCCATTACCGTCACCAACCACGGTCAGGGCCGTGAAGGCGAATATACGTCCGCCCTTAACGGTTTTGGCCACACGGTTTACCTGAACAAGCTTTTCCTGTAAACCTTCAGCACTACTGCCTTTTTCTTTCTCATTCATCGACATAATTCAAACCTTTAAAATTGTAATCCGGCCTCGCGGGCTGCATCTGCCAAAGCTTTTACTCGGCCGTGGTATCTAAAACCACTGCGATCAAAAGCCACTGCTTCTACACCTGCCGCTTTAGCGCGATCAGCGATGAGCTTACCCACTGCCTTTGCAGCCTCTACGTTGCCAGTTGCACCAGCACGGAGGTCTTTGTCCAAGGTTGAAGCTGAGGCGATGACTTTGTCACCTTCGGCACCAATAATCTGGGCATACATATGACGTGGAGTACGATGAATGCACAAACGTACCGCACCCAATTCGCGCATCTTGGCACGAGAGCGAAGAGCGCGACGAAGACGTGAAACTTTTTTGTCTGACATAAATTATTCCTATTTCTTCTTCGCTTCTTTACGCAGAACGTTTTCGTCGGAGTAACGCACACCTTTACCTTTATAAGGCTCTGGTGGACGGAAAGCGCGAATTTCTGAGGCGACCTGACCCAACAATTGCTTGTTGGAGCTTTTCAATACGATCTCGGTTTGTGTCGGGGTTTCCACCACCACGCCTTGCGGAACTTCATAATCCACAGGATGTGAAAAGCCCAGAGACAAGCTCAGGATATTACCGGCAGCTTTGGCACGATAACCAACACCAACCAATTGCAGCTTGCGCTCGAAACCGGATGTTACGCCGGTCACCATATTATTCACGAGCGCACGAGTGGTACCTGCAAGGGCACGGGACTGCTTACCACCGTCACGAGCAGCAAAAGTCAGAACATTTTCTTCCTGCTGGACGATGACATTACTGTTAATAACGAGATCAAGTGAGCCTTTGCCGCCTTTTACAGTCAGGTTTTGGCCCTTGATTACTACATCAACGCCAGACGGCAGCTGAACTGGATTTTTTGCAACACGAGACATGACAATTTCCCACTAATTCTGCCGCATCAAAATACGGTACAAAGTACTTCGCCACCAACACCAGCTGCGCGGGCAGCACGATCAGTCATCACACCTTTACTGGTGGAGATAATCGCTATACCCAGTCCGCCGCGGACTGACGGCAAATCGTTTTTATTTACGTAGTTTCTCAGACCAGGACGGCTTACGCGGTCCAGCTGAGCAATTACCGGCTTGCCTTCAAAATACTTGAGTTCAACCGTCAGCTCTGACTTAACGCCTTCACTTGATGAAAAACCAGCTATATAACCTTCATCCTTCAGGACCTGGGCAACGCTTTTCTTCAATTTGGATGACGGCATTACTACGGAAGTCTTACCTATCATCTGGGCATTGCGAATGCGAGTGAGCATATCGGCCAATGGATCTTGCATACTCATATTATCTGCTCCAACTTACCAACTGGCCTTGACCAACCCAGGGATATCACCACGCATTGCAGCTTCCCGGATCTTGTTTCGACAGAGGCCGAACTTTCTGTAAACGCCATGCGGACGTCCAGTGATTTTGCAGCGGCGCTGCTGACGTGAATGGCTGGAATCCCTCGGCAGCTTCTGCAATTTGATTTGCGCTTCCCAAACCTGGTCATCAGTAGATGAAGGGCTGGAAACGATCTTTTTCAGCTCAGCACGAAGTTCTGCATACTTTGCATTCAGTTGAGCACGCTTGTTGTCACGTGCGATCATGGATTTCTTTGCCATTTGCTATCCGCCTCAACCCTTAAATGGGAAATTGAATGCCTTCAACAACGCTCGACCCTCATCGTCAGTTCTGGCGGTGGTGGAAATACAAATATCCAGGCCACGCAGTTTGTCGATTTTGTCGTACTCAATTTCCGGAAAAATGATTTGCTCATTTACACCCATGGAAAAATTTCCACGGCCGTCAAATTGCTTGGGGCTTATTCCGCGAAAGTCTCGAATACGAGGAATCGCAATGGAAACCAAACGATCCAGAAACTCATACATTTTTTCGTTGCGCAAAGTAACTTTACAGCCGATTGGCCAGCCTTCGCGAATCTTAAAACCTGCGATGGATTTTCGCGCTTTGGTCACAACTGCTTTTTGACCGGTGATTTTTTCCAAATCTGCAACAGCATTCTCAAGAACTTTTTTGTCGCCAACGGCTTCACCAACACCCATGTTGACGGTGATTTTGGTGATCTTGGGAATCTCCATTACATTTTTCAAACCGAGTTCGTCCTTCAACTTTCCGACGATCTCTTTTTTGTAAACTTCTTGTAGTCTGGCCATAGCTCTCTCAATGCGCCTTATGCGTCTACCGCTTCGCCACTGGATTTGAATACTCGGACTTTGCTGCCGTCTTCCAGTACTTTGAACCCAACCCGATCTGCAGCTTTGGTCGCCGGATTGTAAATGGCGACGTTCGATGCCTGTATCGGCGCCTCTTTTTCAACGATACCACCAGCAACACCCAACTGTGGGTTAGGTTTCTGATGCTTTTTGATCATCTGAATACCGGATACGATCAAACGCCCATCAGGGAGTACGCGATTGACCTTACCGCGCTTGCCTTTATCGCGACCAGTAATCACGACTACTTCGTCATTACGTTTAATTTTTCGCATTACCTAACCCTCAAATCCGGCGCAAGCATTAAAGAACTTCGGGCGCCAAAGAAATAATCTTCATGAATTTTTCGCTACGCAGCTCTCTGGTCACAGGTCCGAAAATACGGGTCCCGATCGGCGCCTCCTGGTTATTGAGAAGGACTGCTGCGTTGTCATCAAAACGAATCAAGGAACCATCGTTGCGGCGCACACCTTTTTTGGTGCGAACCACAACCGCCTTCATCACCTGGCCTTTTTTGACCTTGCCGCGCGGAATGGCTTCTTTAACAGTGACCTTAATGATGTCGCCAACATTAGCGTAGCGACGATGGGAGCCGCCCAGAACCTTGATGCACATTACGCGACGCGCGCCGCTGTTGTCTGCCACTTCCAAATAGGACTGAGTCTGAATCATCTTCTAATCTCCAAAACCTGATGTGCTATGGCAGCTTATATAACGGCAGCACGCTCTTCGATTTTAACCAGAGTCCAGGACTTGGTTTTTGAAATCGGGCGAGACTCTGCGATGGTAACTAAATCGCCTATGCGGCATTCGTTGTTCTCATCATGAGCTTTCAGCTTGGACGAACGGCTTAAGTATTTGCCATACATCGGATGCTTAACTCGTCTCTCGATGAGCACAACAATGGATTTGTTCATTTTGTCACTGACAACTCGGCCAGTTAAAGTACGAACCAAATTATTCTCAGACATATTATGCACCTGCTTTCTGCTGCAGCACGGTTTTAACGCGTGCAATATCACGACGCGACTGCTTGAGCAGGTGCGTTTGATTCAGTTGGCCGGTCGAAGCCTGCATCCTCAGTTTGAATTGCGCCTGAAGCTGATTGATCAACTCTGCGTTCAGCTCTTCGACGGTTTTTTCTTGTAGATCTTTTGCTTTCATCACATCACCGTCCGCTTAACAAACGTGGTTTCAACTGGAAGTTTTGCCGCAGCCAGAGCAAAGGCTTCACGCGCAGTTTCTTCCGGTACGCCCTCCATTTCATAGAGAACTTTGCCAGGCTGAATCTGAGCCACCCAGTACTCAACAGCACCTTTACCTTTACCTTGACGAACTTCCAACGGTTTTTGCGTAATCGGTTTGTCAGGAAACACTCGAATCCACACTTTACCGCCACGCTTTACATGGCGGGTCATAGCTCGTCGAGCTGCTTCAATCTGCCTAGCAGTGATCCGACCGCGGCCGGTTGCTTTCAGACCGTATTCACCAAAACTGACTTTTGACCCGCGCTGGGCCAAACCACGATTTCGGCCTTTCTGTTGCTTGCGAAACTTCGTACGCTTCGGTTGCAGCATTTTGCGTACCCCTTATTTAGCGCCCTTTTTCTTTTGGTTGGCCTCGACTTCGTCCAGACCGCCTATGATTTCACCTTTGAAGATCCACACTTTCACTCCGATGATTCCGTAAGTGGTCGATGCCTCAGCGGTGGCATAATCAATATCTGCACGCAGGGTATGCAATGGAACCCGGCCTTCTCGATACCACTCAGTGCGGGCGATTTCGGCACCACCCAAACGACCACTGACTTGGATCTTCACGCCTTCCGCACCTTGGCGAATTGCATTCTGAACAGCGCGTTTCATGGCTCGACGGAACATCACTCGACGCTCAAGCTGCTGCGCGACACTTTGAGCTGCCAAGGCAGCATCAAGGTCCGGCTTACGAATTTCTTCGATATTGATATGAACAGGAACGCCCATCTGCTTGCTAATTTCAGCGCGCAGCTTTTCAACGTCCTCACCTTTCTTACCAATAACGATACCGGGGCGTGCCGTATGAATAGTCACACGAGCAGTATTCGCCGGACGCTCAATATCTACTCGACTCACGGAGGCGCTCGCCAAAGCAGTGCGGATATAGTCACGCACTTTGAGATCGGTCAGCAGCTTGTCGGCATATTGTTTTTTGCCTGCATACCATGTCGAAGTATGTTTTTTGACGATTCCGAGACGAATTCCTGTCGGATGTACTTTTTGACCCATAACGCGCGCTCTCTTATTGATCGGCTACTTTAACGGTGATGTGACAAGTGCGCTTGCTAATACGATCTGCACGACCTTTAGCGCGCGGTCTGATCCGCTTCATAGTTAAACCTTCATCCACATAGATAGTGGACACCTTGAGCTCATCTACATCAGCGCCTTCGTTATGCTCAGCATTGGCAATTGCGGACTCAAGAACTTTCTTAATAATGGCCGCACCTTTTTTGGGGCTGAAAGCCAAAATGTCCAACGCCCGCTCAACGCTTTTGCCGCGGATCTGATCTGCAACCAGTCTCGCTTTTTGCGCCGACAGACCAGCACCTCTTAATTTCGCTGCTACTTCCATCGTTCTACCTCGATAACTGATGCGTATTAACGCTTCGCTTTTTTATCAGCCGCATGGCCGCGATAGGTGCGGGTAGCAGCAAACTCGCCAAGTTTATGGCCTACCATTTCCTCGCTGATCAAAACGGGAACGTGCTGACGACCATTGTGCACCGCCAGGGTCAGACCGACCATTTGCGGAGAAATCATGGAGCGTCGAGACCAAGTTTTGATTGGACGACGATCATTTTTTGCAACGGCCACTTCAACCTTGGCAAACAAATGGTGGTCAATGAAGGGGCCTTTTTTCAGTGAACGTGGCACTGCAAATTCCTCGCTTTATCAGTTGTTCGTAAGAATTATTTGGTGCGACGACGCACGATCATTTTGCTCGTACGCTTATTCTTACGTGTCTTATAACCTTTAGTCGGCACACCCCATGGGGTTACAGGATGACGACCACCAGAAGTACGACCTTCACCACCGCCGTGCGGGTGATCAACCGGGTTCATAGCCACACCGCGTACAGTCGGGCGAACACCGCGCCAGCGCTTAGCACCAGCCTTCCCAAGAGAGCGCAGGTTATGCTCACTATTGGAAACCTCACCGATAGTTGCGCGGCACTCAGTCAGAACCTTACGCATTTCTCCGCTGCGCAGACGCACAGTTGCGTACTGACCTTCGCGTGCAACCAGCTGCACTGATGCTCCGGCAGATCGCGCCAGTTGCGCACCTTTACCAGGCTTGAGTTCCAGACAGTGAATTACACTACCAACCGGGATATTGCGCAGCGGCAGAGTATTGCCCACTTTAATAGCCGAAGCTTCCCCGGACTCAATGCGATCTCCAACACTGAGACCTTTGGGCGCAATAATGTAGCGGCGCTCGCCATCCGCGTAACACACCAGTGCAATGTGTGCAGTGCGGTTCGGATCATATTCCAGGCGTTCTACTTTTGCCGGGATGCCATCTTTATCGCGACGAAAATCCACAATTCGATAATGTTGCTTATGACCACCACCAACGTGGCGAGTGGTCACGCGGCCATTATTGTTGCGGCCACCGGTTTTGGTTTTGCGATCCAAAAGCGGAGCGTGGGGTGTACCTTTATGAAGATCTGCATTAACAACGCTGATAACAAATCGACGACCAGCAGATGTAGGTTTACGTTTTACAATAGCCATGATGTATGCGCTCCTTATTCTGCGAAGGCAAAGTCAATGTCTTGACCCTGCTCAAGACGCACATAGGCTTTTTTCCAGTCGTTGCGAACGCCAATACCATAGCGAGTACGCTTGGTTTTGCCTTTCACATTCAAAACCTGAACACTTTTCACTTTTACATTAAAAAGTTTTTCTACTGCGGCTTTGATTTCCGGCTTTTCAGCATCTTTCACAACTTTGAAAACGGCGTGGCCCGCTCCTTCGCCCAACTGGGCAGACTTCTCGGAGATGACGGGTCCTAAGATAATTTTGTAAATACGTTCTTGATTCACGCCAGGGCCTCCTCAATTTGTTTGAGGGCAGAGACAGTCACGACAACTTTCTCAAATCGGATCAAACTAACCGGGTCCAATCCCTGTACGTCGCGCACATCAACTTTGTGCAGATTGCGAGCGGCGAGATAGAGATTTTCACCAACATTTTCAGAAACAATCAGAACATCATTCAGATTGTACTGAGCCAGCTTCTGCACCAGAGATTTGGTTTTGGGTGAATCCACTTCGAAGGATTCCACTACAATCAAACGCTCCTGCCGATTCAGCTCGGACAAAATGCAGCGCAGTGCTGCGCGATACATTTTCTTATTCAGCTTCTGTTCGTAGTCACGCGGACGCGCGGCGAACGTAGTACCACCAGAACGCCACAGTGGGCTTCGGATACTACCTGCACGAGCTCGACCGGTACCTTTTTGCCTCCAGGGCTTGCGACCACCACCAGATACATCAGAACGATTTTTTTGCGCTTTAGTACCTTGGCGACCAGCGGACATGTAAGCAACAACCGCCTGGTGAACAAGATCCTGATTGAATTCTCGACCGAAAGTCAGCTCCGATACGGATACCGTGCCTTTTGAACCTTCGGGTGTAGCAATATTTAATTCCATCGTGACCCCCAGGAACATTAACCGTTGTTACGTATCTTTACAGCGGGGCGAACAATAACATCACCGCCGGGAGCACCAGGAATGGCACCTTTGATCAGCAACAAATTGCGTTGTGCATCAACCTTCACGATCTCGAGATTTTGCACAGTCACGCGCTCGTCACCCATGTGACCCGCCATTTTCTTACCTTTAAATACACGACCTGGACTTTGGTTCTGACCAATAGAACCGGGCGCGCGGTGAGAGAGCGAGTTGCCGTGGGTGGCATCCTGAGCGGCAAAATTCCAGCGCTTGATTACGCCAGCAAAACCTTTACCTTTAGAAGTACCGGTTACGTCGACTTTCTGGCCAGCCTGAAAGGCTTCAACCGTAATCTGGCCGCCAACTTCAAACGACTCTTGCGAATCGTTGCGCAATTCCCAGATGCCGCGACCGGCTTCTGCTTGCGCTTTTTCGAAATGACCTTTTGCAGGCTTAACAACACGGGAGGCGCGACGAGACCCTACGGTAACTTGAACAGCACTATAACCGTCGGTTTCTACATTCTTAACCTGGGTGATGCGGTTGGGCTCTACCTCAACCACAGTGACAGGAACGGAGACACCACTATCTGTAAAAATTCGCGTCATGCCGCTTTTGCGGCCGACTATACCAATCGTCATTTTTCTAACCTCTCAGTGTACGGGGCTTTTACCCGCTATGGCCGCCCATTACAGAGCGTTACACATCCCACTGACTATATTTCGCCAGCGGTCTGGCTTGGAGTTTTAGCCAAGACTAATTTGAACTTCTACGCCCGCAGCCAAATCCAGCTTCATCAGGGCATCCACAGTCTTTTCGGTCGGCTCAACGATGTCCAAGAGACGCTTGTGAGTCCGAATCTCATATTGATCACGCGCATCTTTATTAACGTGCGGAGAGATCAAAATGGTGTAACGCTCTTTGCGGGTCGGCAGAGGAATCGGGCCGCGCACTTGCGCGCCTGTTCTTTTGGCCGTATCAACTATTTCTTGCGTTGAAGCATCAATCAAACGGTGATCAAAAGCCTTCAAGCGAATCCGAATACGTTGATTCTGCATAGGAACCAAAACTCCAGTCATTTTTAAAGAACCCGGCCTCTTTGGAAGGGGGCCGGTCAAAGGAGGCGCAATTCTAATGGGGGTCTTTGAGGCTGTCAACACAACAAAATGAGTTTTTTGCTGTTTTCTTGCACCCTGCTCACACGACCGACAAAGGCGGTAATAACCCAATAAAAAAGGGGCCTAAAAGCCCCTTTTTTATTTTATCTACGGTCAGATTACTCGATGATTTTGGCAACGACGCCAGCACCAACGGTACGGCCGCCTTCGCGAATCGCAAAGCGCAGACCTTCGTCCATTGCAATCGGTGCAATCAACGTAACAGTCATCTGGATGTTGTCACCCGGCATAACCATCTCTACACCTTCGGGCAATTCACACGCGCCTGTTACGTCCGTAGTACGGAAGTAAAACTGTGGGCGGTAGCCTTTAAAGAATGGAGTGTGACGACCACCTTCTTCTTTTGACAGAACGTAAACTTCTGACTGGAATTTGGTGTGCGGCTTGATAGCACCCGGCTTGCTCAATACCTGACCACGCTGTACTTCATCGCGCTTGGTACCGCGCAACAACACACCAACGTTTTCACCTGCGCGACCTTCGTCCAGCAATTTGCGGAACATTTCAACGCCAGTACAGGTGGTTTTGACCGTCGGGCTGATACCCACGATTTCGATCTCTTCGCCCACTTTGACGATACCGCGCTCAACACGACCGGTTACCACAGTTCCACGACCAGAGATGGAGAACACGTCTTCGATCGGCATCAGGAACGGCTGATCAATGGCGCGCTGCGGCTCAGGGATGTAGGCGTCCAGCGTTTCCACCAGTTTGCGCACCGCAGAGGTACCCATGCCATTGTCGTCTTTGCCGTTCAGGGCCATCAGGGCAGAACCAATGATGATCGGAGTGTCGTCGCCAGGGAAATCGTAGTTAGAGAGCAGCTCACGCACTTCCATCTCAACCAGCTCGAGCAGTTCGGCGTCATCCACCATGTCGGCTTTGTTCAGAAACACCACGATGTAAGGTACACCTACTTGGCGTGACAGCAGGATGTGTTCGCGAGTTTGCGGCATAGGGCCGTCTGCTGCGGAACAAACCAGGATCGCGCCGTCCATCTGAGCAGCACCGGTGATCATGTTTTTCACATAGTCTGCGTGTCCGGGGCAGTCAACGTGAGCGTAGTGTCGGCTCGGGCTGTGGTATTCCACGTGCGCTGTGGAAATGGTGATACCGCGCGCTTTTTCTTCTGGCGCCGCGTCAATACCATCAAATGCGACCGCTGTGCCGCCCCAGGTTTCCGCACATACGCGGGTCAGAGCCGCTGTCAAAGTCGTTTTGCCGTGGTCAACGTGACCAATGGTGCCCACGTTCACGTGCGGTTTCGTACGTTCAAATTTTTCCTTTGCCATCGCTAGCGCCTCTTAACTTAGACTCAACAACATTTAGTTGACGACACCGGTGAAGCACCAGCGCCTACTGTAAACTCGGGAAATCCCGGAATATGGAGCTCATAACCGGATTTGAACCGGTGACCTCTTCCTTACCAAGGAAGTGCTCTACCAGCTGAGCTATATGAGCTTTTCCTTTACTCGTTGACCAACCAAGTAACACGGCTGTCAAAATAGGCTGGAGCGGGCAGCGGGAATCGAACCCGCATCATCAGCTTGGAAGGCTGAGGTTCTACCACTGAACTATGCCCGCTTTTTCCAAAAGCAGCCCTGGCAGATCAATCTCTGAAGGCTGCGCCTTGATCTATCCAGGCTTATATATGGTGCAGGGGGGTGGATTCGAACCACCGAAGCTCGCGCGTCAGATTTACAGTCTGATCCCTTTGGCCACTCGGGAACCCCTGCGAGTTCTTATCATCTTTGCTTGATCGTTTGAGCTGGAGCTGGCGAGAGGAATCGAACCCCCGAGCGGCTGATTACAAGTCAGCTGCTCTACCTACTGAGCTACGCCAGCGATTTTTCAAGCATTCCAAAGCAATTGCCAATCGCCCAGCAGGCGGAGCCATCGTTTGTGGAGGCGGGATTCTAGTGAAAGTTTTTGGCGGAAGCAACAGCTGAACATAAATTTTGTCTGCGCTGAAGAGAAATGTTTTCCTGCGCCAGGGAACGCCACACGGATTCGTCCAACTTATATTCTTCCGCTTCGCCCAACATTACCCAAAGCTCGCGATAGGAGCGCTCTATGCTGTGCAGCTTCGGCGACAATCCCAAACGCGCCAGCTCAGCGAGCCGGGTTTCTGCAAGATCGCGACGAGTGAACACACCAAGTGAAATGCCGTTTTCCAATTCACCTTTTGGAATGATGTAGCTATCCACTCCGCGAGAGTGAAGTTCAGCCAAGCGGCGGCGCGCTGCATCCCGATTCGGCAGGGGCGGCAAATAAACCCAATAACCTTCTCCGGCTGGCAGATCAACCGCGTGCTCGAATGAAGCCACATCGAGTGCTGCTAAACGGGCCATAAATTGGCGCACCTCATCCTGCGACGCAAATGCACCCACCATCAGACATACAGAAGGGGGACGATCCACTGGCTGCTCGGGGCGTTCGTGCACCAATGCAGGATCGAGCTCATTCAACAACAGTAGAGATTTGCCCGCAGAAATCGGTGGCTGCTCGACAATATTCATTGGCAAGGGGCGCGACGGAGCTGACAGCATGCGCCAGAGCGGAAACGCCACATTTGCAGCTACTAGCACAACGAATATCCAGCGCATTTTGACTCGAATTACCAAAAAAGCATTATCGTTATTGTTATGGCAGCGCGATTGAGAGACCTTCGAGCACCAGGTCCCGCGCAAGTTCATAGCAGCCAGATGAAGCCGCCGATCCAAACCGCGTTGCTGACATAAGAGAAAGCAGCAATTCGGCATCACCTCCTGTAAAAATCCATGCGGGAGATGTTAGCTGAGCAGATGCAACCGAATTGAGTTCGCGCAAAAAACCTCGGAAGAGCAAGGATGCGCCCGCTTCGATACATTCCAGTGTAGTTGCGCCCGGCTGGCTCCGCCGAAAATCGGAAACCGTATCGGCAATACTGAGTGCGTGAGCAGCGTCGCCAAGGGAGCGCAATGACGTTTTCCAGCCAGCGACAATAAATCCACCCAAGTGGCGACCGTCGGCCCGCAATAAATCTGCAACCAGCGCGGTTCCACCCTGCACCACGACACAATCCGCTGCTGGAAACCTAGCTTTCGCCGCCAGCAGTGCCAGCCAGCGATCAACGCCGAAAGTTGCAATTTCCGTGTAAGCCAAATTCACACCGGCGTAAGGATTTTTCACCGAGGCAATTTCAACAACAATATTTTCCAACGCTGCCAAACGACTGGAAAATTCGCGTGTTCGCTCTGAGCCAACCACCGAACTGATTCGAACGCGCGATTGGGGCGGCAGATTTTTCCATCCTTCAGGTAATGGGTCGCTTAAATTAAATAAACCAAAGGAATCAGGCACACCGGCATAGCGCCATTTGATGCGCGAATTGCCTATATCCACATCAATAATCACACGCCGCTCCGCACCGAAATTTCACCGCCGGAAAACGTCACTTCGCCATTGGCGGTCAACACGCGCAATCCCCCCTGATAATCCAAACCAAGCAGGATTCCATCACAACCCCCGGTTGGCAAAAGTATCGTGATGGGGTTGTGCAAGAATGCGCAGCGGCCTTCCCATCGCTCCCGATAGGCAGAAAATCCCACCTCCGAAAAATTTTTTAGCGCAGGAAGAAGCACTGACAATATCGCACCACACAATTGATTGCGGCTGCCGGAAAAGCCCTGCTGTTTAAGATCAGTCCAGGGTTGGCTTATCCGCTGATCACCATCAACGAGCATGGTCGACATAAAAACGTTGAGCCCCACGCCGATCACTACCACACACTCGCCCGTGAGATCACCGCCAACTTCGATCAATATGCCGCCCAGTTTTTTCCCCGCACAAAGCAGGTCGTTGGGCCATTTCAACGCAATATTGCCAATGCCTAGCTGATCCAATGTTTCAGCCAACAAAACTCCAACCGCGAGGCTCAGCCCCTCCAATCCCGCAACGCCTTGATGAAAATGCCAGCGCACCGTCAAATAAAGATTGCGCCCGTAGGGGCTGAACCATTGCCGCCCGCGCCGCCCGCGCCCTGCGGTTTGACGTTCAGCAACGCAAACATCGCCAGACCCACCGTGCTCAAGCAACAGAGTGTTGGTGGACTCCACTTCCTCCAAACATAAAAAATTGCCGATGAGCTTACTGGCTTCAGGTTCAATGCAGGATAAAATTCGCGTTTTATTCAAAAGATCCATTCCGCCTGCGATGCGATAACCGCGCGCCCGGCTCGCTTCCACGGGGATATCCATCGCGGCCAAGCATTGCAGGCGCTTCCACACAGCCGCACGAGTGATTCCAAGGCGCAGCCCGAGGTCTTCGCCGGAATGAAATTCACCATCAGCTAAAATGTGCAGAAGTTGTGTTACGTCCACGCGATTTTCCTAAGATAAAAGTCCATCCTGGCTCGGCTGCTCCGCCTCCTCAAAATACACCTTCGATAAACGCTCACCGAGGCGGGTGATGAGTTCATAACTGATGGTGCCGGCAGCGGCGGCCACCTCGTCCAACGAGATATGGGCGCCGATCACCTCGATTAAATCGCCGTCGCGCGGGAACTCGTCCGGAGCCAAGTGGCTCGCATCAAAAATGCAGGAATCCATAGCGACCCGTCCCAATATCGGCAGACGCTGTCCGCGCCAAGCCGCCATGCGCGGCGAAAGACTGCGCAAGATCCCATCTGCATAACCTCCGCTGACTACCAATGCCCGCGTGTCTTGCATCGCGACAAAATCACCGCCATAGCCAACACTCTCGCCTGCGCGTAAATACCGGGTTTGAATAACCGGCAACTCCAGTGTGACCACCGTAGATAACAATCCGTGCAGCCCCGGAGCACAACAACCTCCATAAAGTGCGATTCCCGGACGGGCGAGGTCAAAATGCCAGTCATCACCCAAAAAAACTCCTGCGGAGCTGGCCAGCGAGGAGATAGCGTTAGGGAAATGACGTCGCGTCAATTCAGTGGCCTGCCTAAAAAGCGCCAGCTGTGTGGCATTGAGCTTATGTGCAGGCTCGTCTGCACAGGCCAAATGACTCATTACCAACTCGACGCAAACATCTTCCGGCCACACCTCTTTGGTCTGCAAAAGCTCTTCGAACTCCCCCAGATTTAAACCGAGGCGGTTCATGCCGGTGTTAACTTTTAATGCGCAGCGCCGACGTCCGGTCACGGATGCACTCAACCACTGGCGCAGCATATTGCCTGAATAAATGACCGGGACCAGATTTTCGTCACAGAAGCGCTGCTCCATGCCGGGATAAATACCCTGCAGAACAAATATGTCCGCTGCCTCGGGAACCAAGCGCCTAATCTGAATTGCCTCATCAAGCGTGGCGACAAAAAAATGCCGGCAGCCTTCGCTATACAGCGACTGAACAATCGGCGCTACACCCAGGCCATAAGCGTTTGCTTTAACCACCGCACCACAATATTGACCGCGAAAGCGGTCGCGCATCACGCGCCAATTTCGCCGCAATGCCGACAAATTGATTTTGAGAACACCCGAATACTGATGCATAGATCCTCGCGTGAGCGCAAAAAAGCTCAGAGACACCATCAGTGAACAAGTTTAACCGGCGCGCAGGGACTAAGAGCGAAAAAGCGATGATCAAAAAAGAAAAAGCCTTCGATGGAAGGCTTTTGCATGCACAGCATCGTGAACGCTGTGACTTAGAATGGTGCCCAAGGCCGGACTCGAACCGGCACAGCTTACGCCACTACCCCCTCAAGATAGCGTGTCTACCAATTCCACCACTTGGGCAAAAGAGTTAAAAATCCAAACCGCGAAATTATTCTGCAGTCGGCACTTCGTCCGCTGCCTCGACTGGAGCCTCAGGCACTTCGTCTGATTTTACGGGAGCAACCGCAGGAACTTCTGAAACAGTCTCCAATTCAGGAATGAGCACATCATCCACAGAGACGCTGTTTTTAGCCATAACGGCTAATACGAAGCTCGTTACAAAAAACACTGCAACAAGAATACCGGTCAAGCGCGAGAAAAAATTCCCGGAACCACCAGCACCAAACACCGTCTGGGATGCGCCAGCACCAAAGGATGCCCCCATTTCCGCGCCTTTGCCCTGCTGCAGCATGATCAAACCGACAATGACCAAGGCAACGATAACGTGTAAAACCAGCAGAATACTTTCCATTCTCAAGTCTCGTACCGAAAGCGCTATTCAGCAGCCCGGCATATTTCTAGAAAATCGTTCGCTCGCAAAGCAGCCCCTCCAACGAGGGCCCCGTCTATGTCCGGCATTTCAAACATAGCGCGAGCATTCTGTGGCGTTACGCTGCCACCATATACAATTCGTGTTACCACTCCAGCTGCGCCCAACCGATCACGAATAAATTCGTGCACCCGCTGCGCCTGTTGCGGCGATGCTATTTTTCCCGTACCAACGGCCCAGAGCGGCTCGTATGCTATGACCCCGCGGGCAATTCGCTCATAGCTGCAATAATCGGCTACTGCCTTGATCTGCCTGTCGATCACATCCAGGGTAATTCCCTGTTCACGCTCTTTTGCGCTTTCACCGACACACAAAATCGGCACCAGACGCGCCTCTTGGGCAGATTCAAACTTGCGCGCGATCAGCTCATTGGTCTCGCCGTAGCAGCGCCGCCGCTCCGAATGTCCAATTATTGCGTACTGGCATCCGAGGTCGTGCAGCATAACGGCGGAAACTTCGCCTGTGTAGGCCCCTTCAACAAAAGGACTCACATCTTGCGCACCCAATCCTATATTGGAATGCCCAAGCGCCCGGCAAGCCATATCCACGTGTATATAAGAAGGGCAAATTACCACTTCTGCTCTGTGGACACCGACCCATCCCGCCATCAGCTCTCGCAGCAATCCTGAAACAAACTGCTGATCGCCGTGTAATTTCCAATTACCTATTACTATTGGGCGTCGCATATCGATTCTCGGAGTCTTTCTCAGAATCTGTGAGCATCATCTGAATGCGACTTTTTGGCCCTTGGCGAAACGGGCGCAAATGGTATCTGAGAATAAGGTCGGTGACAATGCCCGCCACGCAGTTATTTGGAGTCACCTCAATTGCCAGCGCCAATCGCGGCGCGGACAGCATCCGCCAATTCAGTCGCCAGCGCTTTGACCAAGTCGACGCGCGGACCTTCTACCATTACACGAATCACCGGCTCGGTACCTGAGGCGCGCAGCAGAACACGCCCGCGCCCTTCCAACTTTTCTTCCGTTCGGGCAACGGCCTCGGCAATCGCTCCATGGCGTTCAAGATCCACTTTCTCAACCACCGGAACATTAATCATGCACTGCGGTGTTTTGCTGAACCCATTGCGCATCTCCCACAAGGATTTGCCAGACTTTTGCAATGCGCGCAACACTTGCAGTGCCGAAATAATACCGTCGCCAGTCGTTGTGGCATCCCCGCAGACGATATGACCAGAGGATTCACCGCCCAGCAACCAATCGCGCTCTTTCATCATTTCCAACACATAACGATCGCCTACTTTGGCGCGCGCAAATGGAATTCCCAACTCCTTAAGTGCCATTTCAAAACCGAAATTCGTCATCAGCGTGCCGACCACACCAGTACAACCCCCCTCCGCTGTGTGCTTATGTGAGGCGATGATATATAAAAGCTCGTCACCGTCGACTTCCTCACCAGTGTGATCAACAAAAATCACCCGGTCCCCATCACCATCGAAGGCAATTCCCAGATCGGCTTTTTCCGCCAACACCCGCTCCCGCAAGAGTGTTATGTCAGTAGAGCCACAATTTTTGTTGATATTGACACCATCCGGCGTCACAGCCAGCGCGATCACTGTTGCGCCGAGTTCGCGAAATACTTCCGGCGCGACTTTATAAGTGGCGCCATTAGCGCAATCCACCACTATATTCAGGCCAGCAAGAGAAAAGCCCCAAGGCAAGCTGCCTTTGCAAAACTCGATATAGCGTCCCTCAGCATCACTTATCCGGCGGGCTTTCCCCAGGCAAGCAGCGGTGGTCATTGACTGGCCGAGCTGCGCTTCTATCGCGAGCTCCAGCTCATCACTTAATTTTCCTCCGTCGGTACTAAATAGTTTGATGCCATTATCATAATAAGAATTGTGCGAAGCGCTGATCACAATCCCCGCGCTCGCTTGAAACGTGCGAGTAAGGTAGGCAATAGCCGGCGTTGGCATGGGTCCAAGCAAACCGACATCGACACCCGCACTGATCAAACCAGCCTCGAGCGCCGATTCGAACATATAACCCGATATCCGTGTGTCTTTGCCGATTAAAACCATCGGCGTCTTGCTGTCTGGCTGTTGCTCTTTCGCCAATACCCGACCGACTGCCCAGCCGAGATGCAAAAAGAAATCTGGCGTAATTGGTGCCTGCCCCACGCGCCCGCGAATGCCGTCTGTCCCAAAATATTTACGCGCCATGCACTGTTCCCCGGTATCGCCAAAAATAAACTCGAATCATAAAAAGAAAATGCGTTAACCAATCATACGCCAGATCTCAATTACATCCCGCGTCGCCGCCACATCGTGAACGCGCAGAATTCGGGCGCCTTTCTGACAACCAATAAGCCCTGCAGCCAGGCTGCCGGGCAGACGATCTTCAAGCTCACGTCCCAGCAATCGACCAAACATAGATTTACGCGAGACGCCGAGCAAAACCGGGCCTATGTTAAGTAATCGATCAAGCTCGCGAATGAGGGCAAGATTATGCTCATCTGTTTTGCCAAATCCTATGCCTGGATCGATCCAGATATTACATTCCTCAATTCCGGCCGCCAAACATGCCTGCTTGCGCGCTGCGAGAAAACGCCGCACGTCCTCCCCCACATTCCCATATGACGGGCGCTCTTGCATATTTCCGGGCGCACCCTGCATATGCATCAGACAAACCGGGATACCAGCGGCCGCTGCAGCCGCTAGCGCACCCGGCCGCTGAAGCGCGCGCACATCGTTTATCAAACCTGCACCACACTTGGCAGCATTCGTCATCAATTCCGGATTGCTGGTATCAACAGATACCACCACCTCGAAACGCTGCGCCACCGCCTCCACTACCGGCAATACGCGATCACATTCTTCCTGTACGGAAACCGGTGCAGCACCAGGTCGAGTGGATTCACCACCCACATCGATAAAATCCGCACCTTCGCGCATCATGCGCTCGGCTTCACGCAGAGCCAGATCCAATTGCAACACGCCATTGCGATAGCAGGCTCCACCATCAAAAAAGGAGTCGGGAGTGACATTGAGGATCCCCATGACCCGGGGCACAGTAAAATCCAGACTGCGTGACGCAAATGACCGCTGCATTTTTCTCCTGAAAACAAAAAGGCCAGACTTGTGTCTGGCCCGGATATCTGCATAAAATTTACGCGTTAAACTTCTTCAGCTGGCTCGCCCACTGCGCCGCGGTCGCCGGACTCACCTTTGGTTTTGGCACCACCTACATCGCCGTCACGCCACTCGCGCGGCGGACGCACTTTGCGGCGCGCCATCAAATCCGCAACCTGCTCGGAATCGAGAGTTTCGAATTCCATCAGCGAATTTTTCATCGCGATGAGAATGTCTTCATTCTCCGTCAGCAGCGTTTTAGCGCGGGCGTAACATTCGTCAGTAATGACTTTGACTTCCTCATCAATCAGACGCTGGGTATGGCTCGATATTTTACGGCCACCCATGTAGTCATCATCCTTTGCGTCGTAATCCAGCGGACCGAGCTTTTCTGAAAGACCGTAGTTCATCACCATGGCGCGAGCGATGGAGGTCGCCATTTTAATGTCCTGATACGCGCCGGTACTCACCCCTTCCGCGCCGTACACCATTTCCTCTGCGATGCGGCCGCCGTACAAGGTTGCAATATCACCCAACAATTTGCGGCGGCTCTCGCTAATGCGATCGCCTTCAGGCAGGAACTGGGTTACACCCAGAGCGCGGCCGCGCGGGATTATGGTTACCTTGTGAATCGGATCGTGCTCAGCGGACAGGAAGCCGATAATCGCGTGACCTGCTTCGTGATACGCAGTGGCTTCTTTTTCCTTCTCCGACATCACTAGAGTGCGGCGCTCGGTACCCATCAGGATCTTGTCGCGCGCCTTTTCGAATTCCTCTTCGGTCACCAAGCGTTTGTTGGCGCGGGCCGCCAGCAGAGCTGCTTCGTTGACCAAGTTGGCCAGATCAGCGCCGGAAAAGCCGGGAGTGCCGCGGGCGATGATTTTAGGATCAATTCGATCTTCCAAAGGCACTTTGCGCATATGCACTTTGAGAATCTGCTCGCGACCGCGCACATCGGGCAGACCGACATTTACCTGACGATCGAAGCGTCCCGGGCGCAACAGCGCACGGTCTAACACATCCGGACGGTTGGTGGCAGCGATCACGATAATGCCTTCATTACCTTCAAACCCGTCCATTTCCACCAGCAACTGGTTGAGGGTTTGTTCACGCTCATCGTTGCCGCCGCCGTGGCCGCCGCCGCGGTGACGACCGACCGCATCAATCTCATCGATAAAGATGATGCAGGGCGCTTGTTTCTTAGCTTGATCGAACATGTCGCGCACGCGGGACGCGCCCACGCCGACGAACATTTCGACGAAATCAGAACCGGAAATGGAGAAGAACGGCACTTTGGCTTCGCCGGCGATAGCTTTCGCCAGCAGTGTTTTACCGGTTCCCGGAGGACCAGACATCAGTACACCGCGGGGAATGCGGCCACCCAGGCGCTGGAATCGGCCTGGGTCGCGCAGGTATTCAACCAATTCCTGAACTTCTTCTTTGGCTTCATCCACGCCGGCCACATCGGCAAAGGTGGTTTTGACCTGGTCTTCACCCAACAGACGCGCACGGCTCTTGGCGAAACTCATCGGGCCGCCACGACCGCCAGCGCCGCCTTGCATCTGGCGCATAAAGAAAATGAAGACAGCGATAAACAGCAGGATCGGGAAGCTTGCCACCAGCAACTGCTCCCAGAGACTGGGCGAGCGCGGCTCGGCACCTTTGATCGCGACATTGTGAGCGAGCAGGTCATCCACCAGCTTCATATCCCACAACTGCGGGCGTACCACCACGAAGGGGGTGTTGTCGATGCGGACGCCGCGGATATGAGTGTCGTCAATCACGACTTCTCGCACCTGGTTTTCCTGCACTGCATACACGAACTGGGAATAGGTCAGTTCGCCTTTGGGCTCATGGTCTTTAAAGTTTTCGAAAACGGTAAAAAGCACCGCTGCGATCACCAGCCAGAGTACGAGATTTTTTGCCATGTCGTTCAATTGAGGCTCTCCTCGGATACCACAAAATGCTCTACTTGTGAGCGTGTCGTCTGCAGTATAGACAGCACAAGCGGCCAATCTGCAGAAATCTGCCCGTCAAAAACTGTGCGTTTTAGTACGCAACACGACCGGTTCGGGCAATTTGGCGTGTGAATTATTACTGCCGGAATCCTTTGCCGACCACGTAGACCTCGCGGGATCTTGAGCGGGAGGCGTCGGGCTTACGGGTTGCCACTTTGTCAAACATCTGTTTGCATTCTTTCATCCACGCATCAAAACCCTCGCCGTGGAACACCTTGCAAACAAAACTGCCACCGGGTCGCAGCACCTGTCGGGCCATATCGAGAGCCAATTCCACCAAGTGCATGGCTTTGGGCTGATCGACTCCTGGGATACCGCTCATATTGGGGGCCATGTCGGAAATTACAACGTCGACAGGGCGTCCATCCAAAGCTGCCAGCAACTGATCAAAGACAGCTGATTCAGTGAAGTCCCCTTGGATAAAGGTCACATTTTCCAAACTGTCCATGGGAAGTATGTCGGAAGCCAACACCATCCCCTTATCGCCGACGATCGGCGCTGCCACCTGTGACCAGCCACCCGGAGCCGAGCCCAAATCCACAACCACCATACCCGGTTTAAGCAGTTTGTCCTTGTGCTGAATTTCCAGAAGCTTATAGCTGGCGCGCGACCGGTAACCGTCCTTTTGGGACTCTTTGACATAGTGGTCGTTGAAATGTTCTTGCAGCCAGCGACTGCTGCTTTTTGATCGCGCCATAAAAACCTTGAGCCCGCATAAGGGGGAGTCGATACAATACGCCCGCGTCAGCGTGACACCTGTGAGTGTGCTATTGAGCCGGCCGGGTATTATTGCATTTGCGCGCTAAAAGTGAAGTTGAATCCCCCTATTCGCGGGCATAGTCCGCAACTATTGAGAAAGGCAGGTTTATGAGTTTGTCCCCCGAAACCAAAAAGCGCTACCGCACCATCGGCCACGGCCTCAAGCCGGTGGTCACTGTCGCCGGTAAAGGGCTGAGTGAAGGCGTGTTAGCGGAGCTC
>JAEZGT010000109.1 GCA_023416875.1 Pseudomonadota bacterium | reverse complement strand
TTGCAGGTGGTGATGGAGCATGTTGGCAAGCGAGGCGGAGATCAATCTCACACCGCGAATCATAAAAAAAATACTGCACGATCCCGAAAAAAGTGCAGCAGCCATCAATTTGATTTATGTAGATGACCGCCAGCCCGGCATTCAGCGGATCAAGCATGGTCGTCATTTTCGCTATACCTTTGAGAACAAACCCGTGCGTGACAAGGAAACCCACACGCGTATTAAAAAACTGGTCATCCCTCCCGCGTGGAAAGATGTGTGGATCTGCGCCGAACCCAATGGCCATTTGCAGGTCACCGGCATAGATGCGAAAAATCGCAAACAATATAAACACAACCCTCAGTGGACTGCGTTGCGCAATCACACCAAATTTTATCGCCTGCTCCATTTCGGCAAATGTGTTCCGCATATTCGCGCACACTTGGAGCGCGACCTAGCCAAGCAGGGACTACCCGCAGAAAAAGTTTTGGCCGCAGTGGTATGCCTTATGGATTTGACCAGTATCCGCATCGGCAACAGCGCCTACGAAAAACTTTATGGCTCATTCGGCTTAACCACTCTGAAGGATCAGCACGTGAATATTCAGGGAGATCGGATGCTGTTTATTTTCAAGGGCAAAAAAGGTGTGGAGCACAAAATCAGCATTAAAAATAAACGCCTCGCAAAAATCGTCAAAAGCTGCCGCGAGATTCCGGGCAAGGAGCTATTTCAATATTACGACGCGGAGGGTAATCGCCGAGTGATCGACTCCGGTATGGTCAATGCTTATTTAAAAGAAATATCCGGTGAGGAATTTACCGCGAAGGATTTCCGCACCTGGGCCGGCACCGTTCACGCATTGACGGCGCTCAGCACCATCGGCAGCGCGACCAATAAAACCGAACTCAAAAAGAATCTGGTAGCTGCCCTCGACAGCGTTGCCGCGCATTTGGGTAACACTCGCACCGTGTGCAAAAAATATTATGTCCACCCGCTGATTCTCACTCTTTATGAAGAAAACCGCCTGGACATCTACCTCAACTGCCAAGATTGCCCGGACGGGGTGATCCGGGAAGAGCATATAGTGATGAGGATTCTGGAAAAGGAAAAAATCGCAGTAACGCTTAATTAGCCTCTAAAAAACAAAAGCGATCCACATCCACCAAACCCCGATCGGTGATTTTTAAATGGGGAATGACCGGCAACGGCAGAAATGCCAGCTGCAAAAAGGGTTCGGGCAGCGGGCAACCCAAAGCGCGGACTTGCTCACGCAATAGCAGCAATTTTTCACGAACCACCTCATAAGGAGCGTCGCTCATCAAACCCGCCACAGGTAGCGGCAAATCTGCCAGAATTTTTCCATTGAGCGCCACCGCAAATCCGCCGCCGATTTTGATCAGGTGATTGACCGCCGCCGCCATATCCGCGTCGCTGCTGCCCACCACACACAAATTATGGCTGTCGTGTCCTACTGATGACGCCAAAGCGCCTTGCGGCAAACCAAAGCCCTGCACAAAACCGCGACCGATATTACCGCCGCGACCGTGGCGCTCCAGCACGCAGATTTTCAGAATATCCGCCGCCGGATCAGCAATTCTTTCACCATTCACCAATGGCACCGGCAGAGTGTAATGCGCAGTGATAATGCTGCCCGCTGTAACGCCGATCACCGGAATTTCTTTAGCCTGCCCAGTAACGCGCAAATCGGCCACGGTTATGGGTGCGCGTTTAACGCTGGCGAGACCCACAGGCGCAACCGCCTCGCGCGCGGCAAATAAATTCCCGTTAACGACGCGACCGGCGCTGATCACCGAGTGCACCAAACAGGTTTCATAATCGCTTAACAACACCAAATCGGCTTTTTTCCCCGGTGCCACCAAGCCGCGATCGCGCAAGCCAAACGCCCGCGCCGCCGACCAAGTGGCGGCGCGGTAAGCGTCAGCAGGTGCGATGCCCATAGCGATGGCGCTGCGAATGAGAAAATCCAAATGCCCCTCCTCACCTATATCCAGCGGATTGCGATCATCGGTACAAAAACCCATGGCGTTGGAGGTCAGCGGGTTGAGCAGCGGTGCAAGAGCGTGCAGATCTTTTGAGACCGTGCCTTCACGAATTAGCACATGCATGCCTTTGCGCAATTTTTCCCGCGCTTCTTCGATGGACGTGGTTTCGTGACAGGTACAAATACCGCAGGCGAGATAGGCATTTAATTCCCGCCCGCGCACCAGGGGCGCGTGACCGTCGATATGCCAGCCCTGAAATGCCGCGAGTTTGTCGAGAACATCCGGCGCTTTGGCGAGCAGACCGGGATAATTCATAAATTCCGCGAGGCCAATCACTTTTTCATGATCGCGCAGCGCCACCAGATCCGCCGCATCCAAACGTGCCCCGGCCGTTTCCAGTTCGGTGGCGGGCACGCAGGAGGACAACTGCACGAATAAATCCATGCAAGTGCGCTCGGCGCAGCGGAGAAAATATTCAATGCCTTCGCGGCCGAGCACGTTGGCAATTTCGTGGGGATCGCAAATGGCGGTGGTGGTGCCGCGGGGCAATACGCAACGGTCGAATTCAAGAGGGGTTACCAGGCTGGATTCGCAGTGCACATGTGTATCGATAAAACCCGGCACCACCGTCAGATCCGTGCCGTCGATTTCCACTGTGCCGGTGTAGGACTCGCAGGTGCCGACAATCCGGTCGCCGCAGATGGCTACATCGCCGCTTATCAGCTCGCCGGTAATCACATCGAGAAACCGGGTATTGCGAATCACCAGATCCGCGGCAATCCTGCCGAGAGCCTGGTCGATACAGCGGCCGATGAATTGAGTGCTTTGCGCGGATTTCATGGCGTCACCTCAACGGGTTAAGTGGGTTCCAGTTTAAATTCGTGTCTGATCTGCTGACTATAGTTCAGTCCCATAAACTT
>JAEZGT010000066.1 GCA_023416875.1 Pseudomonadota bacterium | reverse complement strand
CCTTGGGCTTTTGGCCAACCTGGCCGGTGACGGAGACCAAAGCCATTGATGTCCCGCTGCAACATTTTGCGCGCGCCCACCGCGCGTGGAAACAGTGTCTATCCTTGATCAAGGGCCGCTGACACAGTCGCAACAACTTCTGGATAAAACAACAAACGTCGGAATAGACAAATGGGACTACGCTTAAAATTCAATTTGGTATTAAGTTTGACAACACTGGTGGCCCTGGGTATTTCCGCCGTGGTCAGCCACCGGATTCTGCAGGACAACGCACGCCAGGAAGTGCTGGAAAAAGCGCGCATCATGATGGAGAGCGCCAGCGCCGTGCGGACCTATACCGTTAACGAAATTAAACCTCTGTTAAAAGTGCAGCAGCGTCGCACTTTTATTCCGCAAACGGTGCCGGCTTATGCGGCGCACCGTTATATCAAAGCGCTGCAGGAAAGCCACACCGAATATTCCTATAAAGAAGCGACTTTGAATCCCACCAACCCCGTCAATCGTGCCGCGGAGTGGGAGGCGGATATCGTCAATTGGTTTCGCAATCATAGCGATGTTGGCGAACTCACCGGTGAGCGCGCCACCCCCACGGGCCCGCAACTTTATATGGGCCGCCCGATCACGATAAAAAATCCAGAGTGTCTGACGTGTCACAGCACACCCGCAGAAGCGCCGGAAACCTTGATTGCCACTTACGGCAGCAATAATGGCTTTGGTTGGAAATTAAATGAAACCGTGGGTGCGCAGATCGTATCCGTGCCTATGTCGCTGCCGCTTGCCCGCGCCCAGGAAACTTTCTATACCTTTATGGCGGCGCTGGTGGGCATATTTTTTGTCACTGGCGTTATTCTGAATTTGTTGCTGCATTTCATCGTGATCAAACCTGTGCGTGCCATGTCGCAAAAAGCGGATGACATCAGCATGGGCAATCTCGCAGTGGATGAATTAAGTGTGACCGGAAACGACGAAATCGCGTCCCTCGGTCGGTCTTTTAATCGGATGCATCGCAGTCTGATCAATGCGGTGAAAATGCTCGATGAGACCATGGATCCATGAGCAATCCTGCCATGCCTCAAAAAATTGCCAAATATAAAGTCGAGGGAATTCTCGGCAGTGGCGCTATGGGCGTGGTTTATAAAGCGCACGATGAACAAATTGATCGCCCCGTGGCGATCAAAGTGTTGCATGAGCATCTGCGCCTCGGTGCCGACGGCGAAACCCTTGCGGCGAGATTCCTTCAGGAGGCGCGCGCGGCAGCGCGCTGTCTGCATCCGAATATTGTCACGGTCTTTGATTTTGGCAGCGATGATGTGCCCTATATCGTCATGGAATATGTCGAGGGCACCGAGCTGCGCACCTTGTTGAAATCCAACACCAAAATATCGTTTGCGGAAGCGGTCAATGTCACCATTCAAGTGTTGGAGGCGCTCGCATTTGCCCACGCCAAGGGTGTGGTGCACCGGGATATCAAGCCGGACAATATTATTTTGTTGCAGGATGGCACGATTAAAGTATCGGATTTCGGTGTCGCCCGCCTGGATACCTCCGATTTGACTGGCACTGGTTTTATGATCGGAACGCCAAGTTATATGTCGCCTGAAGGTTTGAAGGGCAAACATGTGGACGGCCGTTCAGATTTATTCAGTGTCGGAGTGGTGTTATTTGAATTGCTCGCCCGGCAACGTTTCGACCGCGAGAGCAGTATTCGGCAAAACCTGGAAAAAATAAAAAACGCTCAGGCCGTCAGCAAAACCAATCTGGGGCGGGTACAGCGAATTTTAGCGCGGGTGTTGCAAGACTCCGCCGAGAATCGGTATCAAAACGCAGGTGAATTTATTCAGGAGTTAATCGCGATGGAAGATGTGGATGCGCTGGCGACGGTGATGTTGGCGCGACCTGCGCAGGATCAGTCCACGCGCATTATGGAAGCGGAGCCGGAAAACGATGGTTTAGATGGCGAATCTCTGCAGGCGCTTGAGCAATCCCTGGCAACCTATGTTGGGCCGGTGGCGAAGCTGCTGTTAAAAAAATGCATGCGCAATACCGAAACATTTGAAGCCTTAATCGAACAGCTCAGCACACATATTCCCACGGAAATTGAACGCCACCAATTTAAAGGAGCGGTGCGCCGTTCGGGAATTTCCAGTCTTTATCCGTCTGTCGCTGGTAAAGCTATCTCAAACAGCGGCGTCACCAAGCTCGCCAAAGACACTCCGCCAAAAAAACCACAGGACATGACGCCTGCCAAACAAGCGGCATTGGCTGAGCTTCTCGCGTTTTATACTGGCCCGATCGCCCAACGGTTGGTGCGTAAATATTTATCTGAATCGTCGAATATCTTGCAATTGGCCAATGCCTGTGCGCGACATATTTTGGATGCAAACGAACGCCAGCAATTTCTTGATAAAGCAGCTAAGCTTTGATCGGTTCGTCGAACCCAGCACCACTCGGTTGCTAAAGCGCTAAAATCGATTTTCTGAGTCTTTAAAGTGATGATATGACAATTTGATGAGGCCAGACTTTTTGGTGCGGCCTCTTTTTGTTGTGCTCCATTTTCGATCATTGTCATGACGCTCCTATCGCCAAATGTTTTCCTGCGCCGCGCTTTTTAGTCCGAATTTTTTCTATTACTTTGTACGCTGATTAACTTATGGCGGGTCGAACCGACCGCAGTTATATCTCTTTTTTGTGCGATTCCGAATTATTCGCGATTTTTATGAACTTGGTCTCGCGGCAGTTTATTAGGGTGGAATAGACTCAGCGCGCTGAGCTGGACTCTCCCACAAAAGAGAAAATTTTGGAGAGCTGAGGTAATCAGGATGCGTTACCGCCATCAAACAGGGTTTATTTCGGGGATATCGTGCTTTGATATCCAGAAGATTTTGGCTTTCAAAACGGGACACGACCATGAATAAAATCTTTTTGGCCTGCAGTGTGACTGCGTTATCAGCGGCACTCGCCGCTTGCGGAGGTGGCGAGGGCAATACTCCCAGCAGCTCCTCTTCCAGTTCATCAAGCTCAAGCAGCTCATCATCCAGCAGTTCTTCATCTTCTTCGAGCAGCAGTTCTTCCGGCGGTTCTGCATTGAGTATCCTCAGTGCCTCGTTTGATGCAAATGGTTCGCTGCCTGCCGAGTTCAGCTGTGAAGGCCAGGCATTGGGTGATGGCATAACGCCAGAACTCTATTGGGCTGATGCGCCTGACAGTACCCAGAGCTTCGCTATTACGTTTAAAGATTTGACGTTAATTAATGAAGGCGAAAACCCGACATTGGGGTATCACTGGGCAATTTGGAATATTCCGGAAAGCGTTACCGTCCTGCCCTCCGGCCTTTCTTCAGATCAATTTCCTGAGGAAATATTGGGTGCAGAGCAGAAGAGTGGCCTTGCCAGCAGCCCTTACAAGTATTTTGGCCCGTGTCCGAGTTACAACTTCTGCACCGACGGGGAGCGCAACGAGCACAATTACAGCTTCACCATCTATGCATTGGGCGAAGAGTCCATTGAGCAGGATGGCAGTGTTGAGGATTTGGATGAGTATTTGAACTCGGTG
>JAEZGT010000059.1 GCA_023416875.1 Pseudomonadota bacterium | reverse complement strand
GGACAACTGCGCTTGCCGATTGCTGACTATGAGCTCGTTATCCATACACCGCCGCATTTGTTACGTTCTCCAGGGGATTTTATTTCTGGAACTATTGATCTCCCTTTGGCAGCAAAACTGGCTCCCCGCTTTTACCTCCGCCGGCATTATCGCCATCACGCTTATCCCTTTTATTGTGGAACGTCGCTTTCGCGTCCATATTCCACCACAATTTCAGCTTATGGGTATTGGGTTCGCATTTGCCTCTTTATTTTTAGGTGAAGTGCGCGGTTATTACACCCGCTTTTGGTGGTGGGACATTGTGTTGCACACAACCTCCGGCTTGTTGCTCGGTATAGTCGGCTTTTTGCTGGTTCATGTTTTAAATGAAATCGAAAAAATCGGCATGCGGCTCAAACCGGGGTTTGTAGCGTTTTTTGCCTTTCTATTCGCGGTAGGCCTCGGTGCGCTTTGGGAAATTTTTGAATTCAGCATGGACACTCTGTTTGGCACCAACATGCAAAAGCCCATGCTCAATGATCCTTCCGGCTTATTGGATACGATGGTGGATTTAATTGTGGACACAATTGGGGCTTTGGTGATCAGCTTATTCGGTTATTACCACTTAAAGGTGGTTGGCAGCACATCATTTTTAGAGCGCTGGATTGAACACTTTATAGAAAAAAATCCCCATCTTTTTTCCCGGCGGCGGTAACAAACCGAGGCTATGACGTACTTGAACTCACCCATTTCATGTGAAGAAAACTGAGCCTCGGTTGTTGACTTGTTTTTAACTCAAAGTTGAATCAAATTTCTCTGTGCTTTCTTTGTATGCCTGCGTCCTCGTGAGCTTCGCAAAAAATCAACTTATTTTATATTCCACCGTTCAAAAAAGAATGTCACTCTTTTCATTTTTCTGATCTTTACAGGGTGTACGCCGACCTATAGATTCGCCGGTGCGTTAACCCGTTAACGCTTTTCTCGCAAATCATGTCACATTTATGCAACTTTATGGCGCGGCCGCCGGACAACCCTATGGTTCGTCCGCTGGGGTATTTATGCCTAAAAACCAGCTGCAACCGATATTTGTTGACGTGGATTTCGGATTGAAAATGTGAAATCCGCAATTGCGACGCCATGGAGTTGTGTCACGGACTTTTATAGGAGTGGGTATAGTGAAAAGGTTTCATTTATTACGCAGTATCGTCATAGCTTCACCTGCATTTTTCCTCCATCCAGATGCTCTCGCACTGCAGTGCGAGCTTATTTCCAGCACCAGCAGCATTTGGGATACAGGATTCCGGGGGGAATATCTTGTCACCAACAACCAATCGCAAGCCGTTAGTAATTGGTCCGTCCAATTAAATGGATTGAATGGCACCATCCAAACCAATTGGGATAGTGTGCTCTCCAGTACTGCACCTATCACGTTTAATAATGCCAGCTGGAATGCCATTATTCAGCCTGGTGCAAGTGTAAAGTTCGGTTTTCTTGGGGCGAAAACCGGTAATTTTACCTTTCCGGGATGTGTCGATACCGCTATCGCCAATATGGAGACGCCACAAATCCTCGATCCTACACCTATGGAAACGGTGCAAAGTGGCGGTTTCTCCTGGCAGCCCATTGCAGGTGCCGCACGCTATGAAGTCGAACAGCTTCTTTTGGACGAAGACGGTCAAATCGTGGAAAGTCTTTCGCTCACCTCGACGCAAAATACCGGCTGGGGATTCTCCAACGGGACCATAGGTCATTTCGGCTGGCGAGTGCGGCAGTGCGATGCGGACGACAACTGCAGCGCCTTCAGTGACATCAAGCGAATCATCAAATATTCCCTCACCGCACCTACGCTAAATCGCGTTACTGGCACCTATGAAATTACCTGGAGCTCGCCATTTTCCGACAGTGTTTTGCTGGAAAACGGCGAACCCATATCAGAACCCTCAGCCTCCGGCAGCAGGTCATTTCGCGACCGGGAAAGCGGAACCTATGTTTATTCCTTATCGACCCAGACCAGCACATTCCAAGTGGTGATCAACCGCTTCGATCCAGATATCGACATAGATCGCTCACTGATAATCCATGATGAAACCACATTGGCTGCGGTGGATATTTCTCTGGCCGATATTTTCACCATCTTTGCGGATCAACTGTCTGCGGAAAATCCTTCTGATCCTATTGATGCGAATACACTGTTCAGTCGCATGTGGGATGCACAAAACTCGGCCGAGACCTCCCTTGGCACTGGCGCCGCTCCCTGCGAAGCTGAACATCTGGGCGACCCGGTGGACTGTCCTCGCTCGGAAGCAACGCAAGCGGCGGACCCAGAACTTTTTCTCAGCCGTTATATTCCCATCGCCATGGTCAATCGCCTCGATCTGCGCGATCGCGTGCAACATGAACACTGTGGTGAGGCGCGTATGATCTATGCCCTTTCCGGAGATCCTGAATTCCGCCGCAACTTCCTGATTTTTGAAGCTGAAATACCGAATCCTTTACCGGGTAACGAAGCTGGATGCCTACCCGTCGCGCAGTTTTGGCATCAATTAAGCACTGTGGATTCCGTAGCAGAACGCGGGCAGAGATTGCGCAATTTCTTCTTGAACGGCTTACCGAGCAGCGGTGTGCAGCCGGTATTTGCAATTGAAAACTTCACCGAAGGCAGCGGGCAGATTCGCACCAATCAATTTTTCAACTTCGGCGAAGGCTGGAATTTGAAGGAATACAAAATCTCTACAGAAGGAGGATTTAATACTCTTAAAATCGTCACAGTCAAAAATAATCCCGTGGCATCACTTTTCGACATGGCGAATGGCACGGAATTTCTCCAGCAATTCAGTAATGGTGTTCTGTCATTGGTGGGAGGAATTTCCTTTATCAGCATGCCTTCCTATGACGATGAATTTAATAATATTGAAAGTCACGCCAGTGGCGTTATTTCTGAGAACGACTTCAGAACACCATTTGAAGAAAGCAGAGGATCGCAATTCGAAAATCGAATCAGCCTGAGCCTGAGCAACGTGCGCAGTAATTTAAGTGTGGATCAGGTTATCAACCGCGCTGTCGCTATGACCTGTGGCGGCTGCCACGAACCTGGAGCGTTCGGCTTAACCGCCCCAGACGCCGTCGGCCCTAACTTAAGTTGGCCCAATTCCGCCGGATTTGTCCACGTCAATGAAAATGCCTTCGACGGCGTATTCCCGCTGTCTCAAGCGCTGACTGAAGTTTTCCTGCCGGATCGCCTGGAAGTCTTCGAGACCTATCTCTCAACCGGCGCCACTACCGCCACCCCCGAGCCGGTACAACCCGTCGACGAGGCGGTGGAGACACCTGAAATTAATAATGGAGATCGCTCCGGCTAATGGTGAAAGGGCGGCCTTGGCCGCCCTTATTACACCTACACCCAGCTTATCAACAGCGGGGTACTTAGGATCACGTTAATATAGAT
>JAEZGT010000018.1 GCA_023416875.1 Pseudomonadota bacterium | reverse complement strand
AAGATGCCCTTTATGATGTGGTACGTGCGTTGAACATCGAGCTGGTGCTCACCGCCCACCCCACCGAAGTCACCCGCCGTACCCTGATCCGCAAATACGATTTAATCGCCAGCAAACTCTCCGAAAGACGCAGCAAAGATCTTCTCTCCTACGAGACAGATCGACAGCGCGGCCGCCTGCACCGCCTGATTGAAGAGATCTGGAGCACGAACGAGATTCGCGACGAAAGACCCACAGCCATAGACGAAGCGCGCTGGGGGTTTGCGGTCATCGAAAACAGTCTTTGGCAAGCCGTCCCCGACTTCATCCGCCACCTGGACCGCCTCTCGCGCAAGCGCTTGGGCAAACGTCTGCCTATGGATTTCCAGCCCTTCCGTCTCTTTTCCTGGATGGGCGGCGACCGGGACGGCAACCCGAATGTCACCCACGCTGTTACCCGCGAAGTAATCCTGTTGGGGCGCTGGATGGCGGCAGAACTCTATTTGCGCGACATTCACAGCCTGGGCGGCGATCTCAGTATGCAGGCGGCCAGCTCCGAACTGATCAGCCAATTACCAGGGCCCAGCCGCACACCTTACCGCGACATTCTGCACAGCTTGCGTCGGCGAATTCAGCAAACTCTCGACTGGACGGAGGATCGTCTGGCCGGCAAAAACACGCCGGAACCTGCCTCCATCATTACCTGCCGCGAGGATTTGCTCGAGCCACTGCTGCTCTGTTACCGGTCATTAAAGGATATGGGGCTGGATTTTGTCGCTAATGGTCCGTTGATCGACACCATCCGCCGAATCTACTGCTTCGGCATTAATCTGGTGCCACTAGACATTCGCCAGGATGGCGAGCGCCACATTCAGGTGATCGACGAATTGACCCAGTATTTGGACATGGGCTCCTACCGCGAATGGAATGAAGATAAACGCCAACAATTTCTGCTGGAGCAACTCAGCAGCAAACGCCCGCTGCTGCCGGCCAAATGGCCTGTCAGCCCCGATTCCCAGGAGGTGCTGGAGACCTGCCGCATTATCGCCAGCGAGCCGCGTGAGACGTTGTCCCACTACATCATTTCTATGGCTCAGCAGCCGTCTGATGTGCTTGCGGTGGCTCTGCTGCTGAAAGAGTGCGGGATGACCTGGAATATGCCGGTGGTGCCCTTGTTCGAGACTCTCGATGACCTTGACCGAGCGCCCCACGTAATGGAGCGCCTGTGGCAACTGCCGTGGTACCGCACCTACACCGACGGCCACGACATCGTGATGATCGGCTATTCCGACTCTGCCAAAGACGCCGGCAAGTTCGCCGCCACTTGGGCGCAATATAAGGCTCAGGAGCAGTTGGTCAGTCTGGCGGAAAAACATGACGTCGATTTGATGCTGTTCCACGGCCGCGGCGGTACTGTGGGCCGCGGCGGCGGCCCTCTGGAAAAAGCCATGGCGTCGCAACCACCCGGTTCTGTGCGCGGCAAAATCCGCGTGACTGAACAGGGTGAGATGATCCGCTACAAATTCGGTCTGCCCAAAATCGCGTTCAAAAGCCTATCCACTTACGTGGTGGCAACCCTGCGTGCGACTTTGTCGCCTCACGGCGCTCCCAATCCTGAGTGGCGCGACCTGATCGAGCGCATGGCGAAAGCAAGTCTGGAGGGCTATCGCAGCATCGTCCGCGGTCATCCCCAGTTCGTGCCCTATTTCCGCAGCCTCACACCAGAGCAGGAGCTGAACAAATTGGCTCTCGGCAGCCGCCCCGCCAAACGCAAAGCCAGCGGCGGCGTAGAGAGCTTACGCGCCATTCCCTGGGTATTCGCCTGGACGCAGGTGCGCCTCAACCTGCCCGCGTGGCTCGGTGTTCGCCAGGCTCTGGAATACGCCCAGAAGGAAGATCCAGCGACATTGACGATTATGATGGCGGAGTGGCCCTTCTTTTCTGCCTTTGTGGATCTGATCGAGATGGTGCTCGGCAAGGCGGATATCGAAATATGTCAGTACTACGAAAAGCAATTGGTACCAGCAGAGTTGCATGATCTCGGCCACCAGCTGCGCGCTGATCTCAAAGAACTTGAGAACCTGCTAAATGAATTAAAAGGGCAGGAGAAACTTCTCGACAGTGATCCAACGCTACAGAGCACCATTGAGGTGCGCAGGCCCTATATCGATCCGCTCAACTTTCTCCAGGCGGAACTGATTAAGCGGGAGCGCAAGGCCGGCAGCATCAGCTCTGATCTGGAGCGGGCCCTCAAAGTGACCATGGCGGGAATTGCCGCCGGCATGAGAAACACGGGTTAATCTTGCCCGGCAGCAGAAGACACGGAGCTTCTGCTGCCTTTCCTTCACATCTTCATTATTTTCAACACTGCCGCCCAGGTCGCAAATTCGGTAACCGGCAACGCCGTGTCCTCATATTATCGCGCCACATGAGCTATGATTTGTTTCGGCACAGTTCGTTAAAGCGCATAGCCACATTGGCACAACCCTTGTCTTCAAGACCACAGCGCATCCGGGCGAACTCGTCAACATCCCTCTTTTAGCCGACTTCATATCGGCCACAACCTCAGGTGTTAATACGATGGATGGCATCCTCTCCGGCTGGCGCTTTTCTTCCAGGAAAATGCCAGCGGAATCGCAGCATGAACCGTCTCCCCCAGCAAAAAAGGAGACATCCGAAACAGCGAAAGATCGCGAGCAGGGAGTGGTAAAGCAGGAGAGCACCCTCAACACAACTCAAGACAGGAGCCCAAACATGCGTTTGAGTAAAAACAACCCATCCAAGCCCGATGAAGAGTTCGAACTCCCCAACGAACCCATCATGCCACCGACTTTCAATGCCACCCCAACCCCCATTTCCACGCGTCCGGTCACAGCGGCATCAAGCTCTGCCGTGAGCGCCGCAGCTGCCGTCATAGGTCCGAAAATCACCTTTAAAGGCGAGATTATCGGTGAAGAGGATCTGGTGGTGCAGGGCAAAGTGGAAGGCTCGATCGACCTCAAAGGCAACCATTTGATTATCGGACAGCAAGGCGTCGTCAAAGCCAATCTGATGGCCAAAACCATCACCATCGAAGGCACGGTGGAGGGTGATCTGATCGGCCAGGAAAGAATCGAAATCAAATCTTCCAGCAACGTGAAAGGCAATTTGATCGCGGCGCGGGTAACACTGGAAGACGGCGCCAAATTCCGCGGCTCCATCGACATGGATTCACAAAATGGCGGTGGCAACAAATATACCTACTCCACCACTGCTAGCGATAAAACCGACTGAGCATAGGGCAGCGCACGGGCGCTGCCTGATACGTAATTATGGTCGATATCACCGCGCCGTCAGCTCAACTGTCCCACCGTTCGCCCGGTCTGACGGCGATCTACAACGAAATCAAAGGTTCCCGAGTCAACCATGTTCTCGACCTGGGTGTGTCATCCGCTAAGAATTTTAACTTTTTCGCCCAGCTAAGCTGCAAGATCCGTTTTGAAGGCTTGAACGATCTGTTTTCGGAAGAGCCATTGGATGCAGAAATTTTGCTGGAACAGCTCGAGCACCAACTCGCCAGCAACGGACTGCAGGATCATTTCGATTTGGTGTTGACTTGGGATCTGTTTAATTATCTGGATCTACGCGGCGTCGAACGGCTGATGAAAAAAATCGTTCCGCTGTGCCGTCCGCAAGCCTTGCTGCACAGCATCCGGCATCTCAGTTCGATTATTCCTCTCTATCCGCAGGAATTCCAGATCGTTAACCAGTATCAGCTCGCCGTGTCAGCTGCGGAGCATGCCCCGCGCCGCCACGCCAGCCACGATACCGCCCGTCTTCTTCGCCTAATTCCCGAATTTTACCTGGAACATACCTATTTAAATTTCGACGGCATGATTCCAGGATTGATGGAAAATGTTTTGCGTTTTCAACCGGAGAAATCCCTGACTGGACGACGCCAAAGCAGTGACGAATTGGCCGACGCCGAAACGCTTTATGTCAGCGCCTCCGCACAATCGCAGCGCCACTTACATAAATCGCCGGCCTTGGCGAGCTTGTTTAGCGAACGCGCTGGCCGACCGTCAGCGGTTCTGGATCTCGGCTCCAAAATCCGCCAGAACTACGATTTTCTTTACGGCATTACGCAACAGATTTACGCCGAAAATCCTTACCAGGAATTGCAGATTCAGGAAAAAACCGGGGCCGCTCCCCAGTTCAAGGCGCACATGCTTAATTATCCAGAACACCTGCGCTTTGATGTGGTGCTGCTCTGGGACATTCTGAATTTCCTGGCGCCGACCACTATTGAAGAGTTATTCAATCGCATACGCCCGAGATTGCATGAGGGCACAGTGGTGCACGCGATTGTCTACTCTGGGAAGGAAATTCCGGCAGCGCCGCAGACTTTTTTGCTGCGCAATGCTGAGGAGTTGGAAATTATTCAGGGGGAGAAAAAATTCGCGGGCGAGCCGCTCACATCAAGCCGTCTGCTGAAGTTGATGAAAACTTTTCGTCTGGCGGAAACCTATGTTTTCCGCCCGGGAATGCAGCGCGGTATTTACGAATACCTTTTTCTCCAGCAACCATAATTAATCTTCCGATTGCCACAATCTGCGGATAACACCAATGCTGATACTGCCGTAATGGCGGGTCTGCACCAGCGGACTGTCCATAAAGTTTGCGCCATCCAGATAGTCGTAGCGCAGAGACACACCAAAGCGCCAGCCCTGCCAGGGCTTGTACAAAGAAAAACGTAAAAAGCTGCCGCTATATCCACCAGAGGAGTGAAAGTACGGCCGCTCTTCGGTGACATAAGCCTCTGCCACATCATAAAAATACGCATGATATGAGCGGTCCGCGAGCATAGTCCCGATACTGAAGGAACCTCGCCAATTGCCCACCAACTCCGGTTTGCGCCAGTAGAGCCTGGGACTGAACACGTTACCTATATGGTCGAGCCCATCACCTGAAACAGTGATAACAGCCCGCACCGGCAGACGCAGTGACCACCCCTCCTGCAGGCTCTCGCCCGTCAGGCGGATATTCAGCGAAGGGCCGAATTCCACAGCACTCTCCAATTCCGGCATGCCACGGCGCAAACGGTTGTCATCGCTATTACCGTTCAAAGAGCCGTCCACAGAAATATTGAATTCCACCCGGTGATTCGACCAAAAATCACCGCGAACGCCATCGCGGTCTGCTTTCAGCACCGGACCTCGATAAAGAAAATATGGCAGCGGCAGCGCGTAGGGCCGGTAATGATTGGAGCCACGATAGTCCGCCGCGCCCTGCGCGACTAATGCAATGCCCGCTTCCATATGAACCGCATTGGAATTTTCCGGAGCTTCGGCGTCCCCCCAACAAGCAACGGACCACCACAACACACTGAACAAAACCAGCTTGTACATATTTACCTTTTTCGCTGCAGCACAAACAAAAAAGCCCGCTTACGCGGGCTCGGTCATCACTTCCAGATTACGCCTGAGATTCCGGCGTTTCTTCCGCCTCAGGAGCTGCTGCTTCAGCCTGGGCCGGCGGTGGCAGAGTTTCCTTGATAGAGAGTTTGATACGACCGCGGTTATCTACGTCGAGGCATTTCACGGTCACTTTCTGACCTTCTTTCAGATAGTCACTAACGTTGTTTACGCGCTCGTGAGCAATCTGCGAGATATGAACCAAACCGTCTTTGCCCGGCAGGAAGTTAACGAATGCACCGAAGTCGACAATCCGTACCACAGTACCTTCGTAGGTCGCACCGATTTCCGCTTCCGCAGTAATTTCGCCAATGCGCAAAATCGCCGCCTGGAGGCTTTCGGAATCGACCGCATACACCTTAACAGTGCCGTCGTCCTCGATATCCACGGACGCTCCGGTGGACTCGGTGATGGAGCGGATGGTCGCGCCGCCTTTACCAATGATGTCGCGGATCTTATCCGGGTCGACTTTCATGGTGTGCATCTGCGGAGCATTGTCAGACAGATTAGCGCGCGGCTGCGCGATAACTTTGTTCATTTCCGCAAGGATATGCAGACGCGCCTGCAGAGCCTGCTCCAGCGCAACTTCCATAATCTCTTCGGTGATGCCTTCGATTTTGATGTCCATTTGCAGCGCGGTCACGCCGTTGGCGGTACCAGCAACTTTGAAGTCCATATCGCCCAGGTGATCTTCGTCACCAAGGATATCGGTCAAAACGGCAAACTGGCTGCCTTCTTTGACGAGACCCATGGCGATACCCGCCACAGGAGCGCGCAAAGGCACACCGGCATCCATAAGCGCAAGGCTCGCGCCACAAACGGATGCCATGGAACTGGAACCGTTGGATTCGGTAATTTCACTCACGACACGCATGGTATAAGGGAAATCCGCCTCATTGGGCAGAACGGCAGCGACGCCGCGACGTGCCAGACGACCATGGCCGATCTCGCGACGACCAGTGGAACCGAGTCGGCCGCACTCACCAACGGAGTATGGAGGGAAGTTGTAATGCAACATGAAGTTGTCTTTACGCTCACCTTCCAGGCTGTCGATGATTTGCGCATCACGGGTTGAACCGAGAGTTGCAACAGCCAGGGCCTGAGTCTCCCCGCGGGTGAACAACGCAGAACCGTGAACTTTGGGCAGAACGCCAACTTCAACTTGCAGCGGACGTACAGTCTTGGAATCGCGACCATCGATGCGGGGCTCGCCGTTTACGATACGGCTGCGCACGATTTTCATTTCCAGAGCTTTGAAAATCTCTTTCACTTCATCCGCAGGCGCTTTGCCTTCACCAGCGAATTGTTCGATGGTCTGCGCACGCAATTCATTCAGACGGTCATAGCGCTTGCTCTTATCGGTGATGCGGTAAGCAACGCCGATGGAATCGCCAAATTCTTTCTCGATAGCTGCAGTCAACGTGGTATTGGGCTCTGGCGCCTGCCATTCCCAACGCGGTTTGCCAGCGTCGCGGACCAGCTCGTCAATCGCCTGGATAACCGCTTGCATCTCCTGGTGACCGAACAACACAGCGCCCAACATGATATCTTCCGGCAGCTCGTTAGCTTCCGATTCCACCATCAAAACGGCATCGCGTGTACCCGCAACCACCATATCGAGTTCGGAGGTTTTCAATTGTTTGTAGCCCGGGTTCAGGATGTAACCATCCTGCTCGGTGTAACCGACTCGTGCGGCACCGATAGGACCATTAAAAGGAATACCGGAAATAGCGAGTGCTGCAGAGGTACCGATCATGGATGCGATATCGGGATCTACGTCTTTTTCAGCAGCAAGAACGGTACAGATAACCTGCACTTCAGCGAGATAACCATCCGGGAAGAGAGGGCGAATGGGGCGATCGATCAGGCGTGAAGTCAGCGTTTCTTTTTCAGATGGTCGACCTTCGCGCTTAAAGAAACCACCGGGGATACGGCCGGCAGCGTAGCTTTTTTCCTGGTAATGCACAGACAGCGGGAAAAAATCCTGACCGGGTGAAGTTTCTTTTGCCCCCACGACAGTACACAGAACACAGGTCTGGCCGACAGTGACCATCACTGCCCCCGTTGCCTGACGGGCGATACGCCCGGTTTCCAGAGTGACGGTATCTTTACCGTACTGAAATTTTTTAATGACAGGATTCATTTATTATCCTTACGTTTTTTTCTTGCTTCTTATAATACAGAAGTGCCCGCGTTGCGGGCACTCAGGAGATTATCGACGCAGGCCGAGTTTTTGGATGAGATCAGCGTAGCGGTCGCTGTTTTTAGACTTCAGG
>JAEZGT010000183.1 GCA_023416875.1 Pseudomonadota bacterium | reverse complement strand
GCCCAGACCTGGTCGGCGGACATTGCAATCCAGTAACCGCCGGAGGCTGCGACGCTGCCCATGGACACGACTATGGGTTTGCCTGCCTCGCGCGCGCGTTGCAGTTCCTGGCGGATGATTTCCGAGGCGAAGGCACTGCCGCCGCCGCTGTCGACCCGCAGAACAATTGCTTTCACTTCTTCATCCTGCCGCGCGGTGCGGATCAACTCGCTCAGGGTCTCACTGCCGATGGTGCCTTCCGGATGTGCACCATCGAGGATCGTGCCGCTCGCCACGATCAGCGCCACATTGCCTTGTTGCACTGCCGGCGGCCATGCGCGATGGCGGTTATAGGCCTGTGCTTCGATGTATTGCACTTTTTCTTCGTCTTCCGCGTCGGCGCCAAAACGCTCGATCAGCAGGCGAACGCGCTCGTGGCGCGAGCTGACCCGGTCGACCAAACGGTGTTGCAAGGCGAGCTGGGCGGTGTCGCCCTGGGTGGCCTGCAGGTGGGTGGCCATATCGTTGATAAATTCCGTCAGGGTGCCCGGTTCCAGTTGGCGCCGCTGCTCCACATGGTCCGTGTACTCCTGCCAGAGCGCGTCCAGCCATTGCTGGTTGTGCTCACGGGACGCGTCGGACATGTCGTTACGGGTGTAAGGTTCGACGAAATCTTTAAAGGTGCCCACTTTGAACACATGGAAATTGACCGCGAGTTTGTCGAAGGCGTCCTTCAGATAATTGCGGTACACGCCCATGCCGGTAAGGGCGACGCTGCCCAATTCATTGAGATGAATTTCGTCGGCGTAGCTGGCGAGAAAGTACTGCTCCTGGGTGTAGTTGTCGGCTATAGCGATCACCGGTTTGTCTTCCGCCTGAAAGCGCTCCAGCGCCTCGCCGATCTCTTGCAGCTTGCTCAGCCCGCCACCGTCGAGGGCGTCCAGCTGCAACAGAATGCCGTTGATGCGGGTGTCCCGGGCGGCGTGGTCAATGGTGTCCACCAGCTCGCGCACCAGCGTCTCCATCGGGCCTTCATTGCCGACATTCAGCAGCTGCGCCGAGGGCGAGGTGTAGGAGTATTGGTCCACCAGAATGCCGGAGGGGCGCAACAGCAGCGGCGCAGTTTCCGGCAGTGGCGGCTCTTTTGGACCCACAATCGCCGCGATTACAGCGACCAGGATAAACAAGGTGATGAGGTTGAGCAGGGCGGTACGCACCCAGCTCAGGCCGCGCCAGAACAGAGAGAAAATGCGCAGCGGGCGCGCGGGTTTATGGCGAGTCGGCATAGGCGGATTCCGCGGTTTTTTGAGGGCGTTGCAACCAGCGACTGGTCAACATGGACACGATAAAAAGCACTACGGTGAGCGTCAGTAGGGCGTAGTCAATCCAGGCTCGAGCGGGACTGAACACGCCTTCAACCGCTTTGATGAAGTACAGCAGCAGAACAAAACACAAACCTATGTAAGCGCGCGGATTGTTGCGCAGCAGTCCCGGCAGAAAGATCAGCAGCGGCACCAGCTGCACAATCCAGGCGAAATAACGCGGTCCGTCTGGGCGAGAGATCTGCCAGACGCAGAAGGCGATCAGGATCAAACCATAGAGAGCAAAGGTCAGGTTGCGCGCGATAACCAGAGAGGAGGACTGGCTCATGAGGCTATTCCCAGGCGCTGAGCCAGTTGCGCCAAGCGCTTGCCTTGGGCAAAACACAGGCGGGTTTCGTCTTGGCTCAAGGCCTGGTCGCTTCTGGCGCCGGCAGTATGGGAGGCGCCGTAAGGTGTGCCGCCAGTCAGGGTGTGATGCAGGGCTGCCTCGGTATAAGGAATTCCCGCCACTACCATGCCGTGGTGGAGCAGGGGCAACATCATGGAAAGCAGGGTGGATTCCTGACCGCCGTGCAGTGAGCTAGTAGAGGTAAACACCGCAGCCGGTTTATCCACCAGGTGCCCGCCGACCCAGAGCGCGGCGGTGCCGTCCCAGAAATACTTCATCGGCGCCGCCATGTTGCCGAAGCGGGTGGGGCTGCCGAGAGCCAGACCGGCGCAATCGCGCAGATCGTCGGCGCTGCAATACATATCGCCTTGCGCTGGTATGTCGTCCTCCACGGCCTCACACACGGTGGAGACTTTCGGCACTGTGCGCAGGCGCGCTTCCATGCCGACGCTTTCGACACCGCGGGCAATATGGCGAGCCATTTCCCGGGTATTGCCGTGCAGGCTGTAATAAAGAACCAGAATGTAAGGCATGGCCATCACCGCAGTAGTTGCAAAACCGTTTCGGGTGGCCGGCCGAGCACCGCCCGCTTGCCTTTCACCACGATCGGCCTTTCGATCAATTTCGGGTGTGCGCTCATGATCCTGATCAGATCGTCCTCGCTCAGTGCGGCGTCCGCCAAATTCAGACTTTTATAGTCATCTTCTTTGGTACGCAGAAGTTCGCGGGCGGAGATGCCCAGCGCTTTGAGCAGGCTTTTCAGGGTTGCAGGATTCGGTGTGTCTTGTAGGTAGAGAACGACTTCCGGCTCGACGCCCTGGTCTTGCAGCAGGGCCAGAGTTTCGCGTGACTTGCTACAGCGTGGGTTATGATAAATCGTGATTTTGTCGCGCATGGGTTTGGAACAGGTTCAGATTTTGGAAGGGCGACATTCTACCCGGGATGATCCGCCGTGCGCGCAGAAAATTGGCCGTGAGGGGCCATGCTGCGCAGACAGCGGAATCCTGTGCGATTCTTTATATGAGTTGGTTGGGCTAAGGCGGACGCAAAAATGAAAATAATCCCCGATCTACTGACAGCGCGGCTGCGCTTTTTTTGGCAACTCAGCCGGCGTTTCCTGCACAACCTCGGCACTGACTTTGTCGCCCACGGCTGCCAGAAAAGCGCGGCGGCTCTGACCTATCTCAGCCTGTTCGCGCTGGTGCCGTTGATGACGGTGGTCTACTCGGTGTTTTCTTTGGTGCCCGCTTTTGACGGGGTTGCTGATCAGTTGCGCAACATATTGTTTGCTCACCTAGTTCCGGAAAGCGGCCAGGAGCTGCAGGCCTATATCGCCAATTTTTCCTCCCAAGCCCGCTCTCTCACGGGCGTCGGCGTCGGCATGCTGGTGGTGACCGCCTACTGGATGCTGACCAATATCGAAAGCACCTTTAACGCCATCTGGGGTGTGCAGCGCGCGCGTAAAGGACTCGCGAGCTTTCTCCTCTACTGGGCGGTGCTGAGCATAGGCCCGCTGCTGTTGGGTGCGGGTCTTGCCATCAGCACTTATGTGTTTTCGCTGAAGGTGGTGTTTAAAGAACACGATGCCCTTGGCCTCAGTTCGCTCATCTTCGAGGTATCGCCATTCTTATTGATGGCGGCGGCTTTTACCTTGCTGTTCGCCGCTGTGCCCAATTGCCGGGTGCCACTGCGTCACGCGTTGGTGGGGGGCTTGGTGACCGCGTTGATGTTCCAGTTGTTGAAGAATATTTTTGGCGCGGTGGTGGCCCGTTCGTCGTTCCAGTTGGTGTACGGCGCTTTTGCCGCAGTACCACTGTTTCTGCTGTGGACCAATCTGGTGTGGACGGTGATTCTCGCCGGCGCGATTCTGGTGCGTACATTGGCCGAGCGCGCCTACCGCACGGAGGAGGATAAATTCAGCGATATGCACGCGGCGCTGCGGTGTCTCGATTTATTAAACGAGCGCAGTCGCACCGGTCACTCGGTTTCCGATGCGGATTGTTTTCGCCTCGGCTTAGGCGTGGTGCACTGGCAGCGTTTGCGCAGTCTGCTGGAAAAAGCCCGCTGGCTGGCGGTGACCACCTCCGGTCGCTATGTGTTATCTCGCGATCTGCGCAGTGTGACCTTATGGGATTTGGCCCGCGTCCTTGGTGTGCGCCTGCGTGAGTTGGAGGCGCCGGCGTCGCGAGTTTCGCAGGCGCCCTGGTATCAGGTTTACGCTCAGCGCCGCGGGAAACTGATAGAAAGTGCCCGAGAGGCGTTTGATGTCCCCCTGGAAACCCTGCTGGCGGCCCCGGAAGCTGCGGAAACCGAGGCGGTTTCCAAGCGGGGGTAATAATCCTGCCAAGTTAAAACTGGCGACTATACTAACCATAACTATCGGTCGGCCCCCTGATGTTCCTATGGCAATACCACTACTGATATGCGATGACTCCAATATGGCGCGCAAGCAGATTGTCAAAGCGCTGCCCGAGGGCTGGGATGTGAGCATCAGTTACGCAGGCAATGGATTGGAAGCCCTGGCAGCAATTCGGCAGGGCAAAGGGGAGATGGTGTTTCTTGACCTCACCATGCCGGAAATGGATGGTTTTGCCGTACTGGAAACCATTCGGGATGAAGACCTGAAATCCGTGGTCATCGTGATTTCCGGGGATATACAGCCGGTTGCGCGGGAGCGGGTGTTGCAGCTCGGCGCCATCGACTTCATCAAAAAGCCCATCAATCAGGCGAAGCTGCGTCAGACACTGGAAACCTTTGGACTTCTCTGATTACGGACTATCCATCCTTCGCTGAGCCTTGGGGTAAGATGCCTGCCCCTTTTTTGCTATGGCTCCACCATGAATCTCTCCCGCTTTGGCCAACTTCTCGCGCAGGATTCCCCCATTGTCCAGTTGATGGAGGATCTGGGAGAGGCGCTCAGCCGCAACCCCGATCTGCTCTTTCTCGGCGGCGGCAACCCCGCGCAGGTACCAGCGGCGCAGCAGTGCTTTCAGCAACATTTACAGTCTCTCGCACAGGACCCTGCGGCAGCCGCAGCTCTGGTCGGCGTCTATCCCGCCCCCCAGGGCGATGACCGCACGCTCCGTGCGCTAGCCGGATTTCTCTCCCGTGAATGCGGTTGGCCGGTCAGTGAAGCCAACATCGCAATTGTCAGCGGCAGTCAGCTGGCGTTTTTCATTTTGTTCAATTTATTTGCCGGACCAGACGCCAGCGGCGCCAATCGCCAAGTACTTTTGCCGCTGGTGCCCGAATATCTGGGTTATGGCGCCCAGGGCTTGGGAGACGATTTTTTTCGCACCCGCAAACCCCAGCTGAGCCTCACCCAGCCCAACCGCTTTAAATACGCACTGGACACCACCGACTTGGTGGTGGATGAGGGCGTAGGTGCGATCTGCGTGTCGCGCCCGACCAACCCTTCCGGCAATTTGTTGACGTCTACCGAGATGGACCAGCTGCTGGCGGTGGCGCGTCAAGCTGGGGTGCCGCTGTTGGTGGATCTCGCCTATGGCTCACCATTTCCGGGCATCGTCTATCAAGCCTGCGACAATCCCTGGCGGCCGGGTGCTGTGCATGTGCTGAGCTTGTCCAAACTCGGCTTACCGGGAGTGCGCACGTCAATTGTTGTGGCGGACGAGGAGGTGATTCGCTATGTCTCCCGCGCCAATACCATCATGAGTCTGGCCAATGGCAACCTTGGCC
>JAEZGT010000412.1 GCA_023416875.1 Pseudomonadota bacterium | reverse complement strand
GATTTTTGGGGTCCCAACGGTGATTGCGATCGCGGAAAGAATAAACGCGTTCTTTTGCGCGGGATTTTTCCTCGTCGCGGCGCGCGCCACCAAAAGCGGCATCAAAGCCATATTTATCCAAGGCCTGTTTGAGTGCCTGGGTCTTCATCACATCGGTGTGCTTGGCGCTGCCGTGGGTAAATGGGCCTATGCCCATATTCAAACCATCCTGGTTGATGTGCACCAATAGATCCCAGCCAAGGTCTTTGACTCGTTTATCGCGAAATTCAATCATTTCGCGAAATTTCCAAGTGGTATCAATATGCATCAATGGAAAAGGTGGTTTGCCAGGAGCAAAGGCTTTTAAAGCCAAGTGCATCATGACCGCAGAATCTTTTCCTATGGAATACAACATCACCGGATTTTCAAATTCCGCAGCGACTTCGCGGATGATGTAAATACTCTCCGCCTCAAGTTGTTTGAGGTGGGTCATCGAATAATCATGTTGTGTCATAAATCGTAAAAATCCTGCTGAAAACCGGCCTCTGTCAAAAAGCCGGCCATTATAGAAAAAGGCTCGAGGGAGCCAAAATTCATTCTTCCTCTAAGGTTATACCGGAACGTTCTGCCAGCATTTTGGAAAAATGGTCGCGAGCGGTTTTGGCGCGTTCAAAGGTATGGAATAGCGTATCGCCATCCTCGTCTTGAATAGCCTGACGCAAGCGTGTGACATTGGCCACAAACAGGTCGATCGCCTTGACCACGGCTTGGCGATTGGCAAGCATTATGTCCCGCCACATCACCGCGTCACTGGAGGCAATCCTAGTGAAGTCGCGAAAACCGCCAGCGGCATAACGAAATATCTGTTCGTTGTTGCTGTCGTGCGCCAACGTATCAACCAATGAAAATGCAATTGCGTGAGGTAAATGGCTGGTCGCACCTAGAATTTCGTCGTGCTCCGGCACAGAAAGATGCAGCACTTCCGCGCCCACTCCTTCCCACAGCCCTGTCACTCGTCGCAAATGATCAGTTCCGGTTTCTGGGGTCGGCGTCAATATCACCCGGTGGCGAACATAAAGATCGGGATCAGACGCTGTCACACCGCTCTTTTCTGAACCCGCAATCGGGTGCCCGAGAACCACTTGCGACGGTACTTTGCCGTAAACTTTCTGCACATCGCACAGCACACTGCCTTTGACGCTCGCACCGTCCGTGACCGTTACAACCGGTGAAACATGGTCGCGCACCTGCTCCAATACGCTGCGCACTGACAAAGTCGGCACCGCGATAAAAATGACATCTCCCTCACCGAGAGTTGGGGCGATTTCCGCCAGTGACAAAACAGCCGAGTCAACCACTCCCATGGCCACCGCAGTCGAACCGATATTCTCACTGCGCACCACACCTATGACTTTTTCGCAGAGACCGCGACGGCGTGCCGCGATGGCGAGACTTCCACCGATAAGGCCCAATCCTATTACCACTAGCTGGCGAACCGGCTTTGACTGGCTTGACGTCATGTTTATCACTCACTGTCTCACAGACAAACGGCGCACCGCCGGCCAAAGTTTCTCAAAGCACGCCTTTGGGATAAGAGCCGAGAATTTTGAGATCAGCGGCATTTTTAGCGACATCTTTCAGCGCTGCCGCGACCTTCTCGTCATCTTGATGCCCGATAAAATCCAGGAAGAACACATAGGTCCAGGGCCCCGTCTGCGACGGGCGGGTTTCCACGCGGGTCAAATCGATATTCAGGCGGTGAAAAGGCTCGAGCAAATTGTGCAGAGCGCCAGGCTCATTGCGCATCGAAACCACCACAGAGGTTTTGTCGTCGCCGCTTGCGCCCACAAGCTGTTGGCCGATGATTAAAAACCGCGTGGCGTTATCTGGGCGATCTTCGATATTGCCCGAGAGAATTGCGAGGCCGTAAAGCTCTGCCGCCATTTGGCCGGCAATCGCCGCCGAGTTCCACTCGGTTTTAACGCGCTTGGCCGCTTCGGCATTGCTGTTGACCGGAACTTTTTCCGCGTTGGGATAGTGGACTTCGAGCCACTTGCGGCACTGGGCAAATGACTGGGAATGGGAATAAATGCGGGAGATTTTGTCTGTTTTGGTGACGTCGGAAACCATCAGATGGTGATGGATGCGCAGCACCACTTCACCGCAGATACGCAGATTGGATTCCATGAAATTGTCGAGTGTATGGGCAACTATGCCGCCCGTGGAATTTTCCACCGGCACCACCCCGAACTGCACCGCACCCGCTTCGACTTCGCGAAAAACTTCATCAATGGCCGGCAACGAAACCGTCTGTGCGGAATGGCCGAAGTGTTTAAGAGCCGCCTGTTGCGTAAATGTCCCTTCCGGTCCGAGATAGGCAACTTTGATCGGCTTTTCCAGGGCGAGGCAGGCAGACATGATTTCGCGGAACAAACGGGCGAATTCTTCGTTATTAAGCGGTCCCTTGTTGCGCTCCATGGCTCGGCGCAACACTTGGGCTTCGCGCTCAGGGCGATAGAAAATCGGTATTTCACCAGGGCTGAAACGCCGCTTGATTTCCGCCACCCGCTGCGCGCATTCGGCACGAGCACTGATCAGATCGCCGATCTGTGCATCTATCTCGTCGATCTGATCGCGCAACTGCGTCAGCAGTTCTTTTTCTGACGCGCCCGGTTCGTTGCTTTCTGGAAGCTCGTTATGACTCACGTGGAATCTCTCAATGACCGCCAGTGGCGGATCATCAAATGCGTCTATTCTTCAGCGGCTGAATCGCCACCACCCTCAACATCGGTATCGCCGCCTTGATCCGGCTGCTCCTCAATCCGCTCCAGACCGACGATATGCTCGCCTTCCCGAGTCTTGATGAGACGCACGCCCTGGGTATTGCGACTCAGCAGCGACACCTCATCCGCACGAGTACGCACTAAAGTTCCTTGATCGGAAATCAGCATGATTTCGTCACCATCAAATACTTGAACCGCTCCTATCAAACTGCCGTTGCGCTCGCTGGTCTGCTGCGCGATTACGCCTTGAGAACCGCGGCCTTTTTTCGGAAATTCCGCCACATCCGTGCGCTTGCCATAACCATTTTCGCTGACGGTTAGAACCTTGCCATTTTCCTGCGGAATCACCATGGAGATGACTTTGTGGCCCTCTTCCAGGCGGATGCCGCGCATACCACGGGTGATACGCCCCATTGAGCGTACCTGGGTCTCATCAAAACGCGCAGCCTTGCCGTTAGATGCAAACAGAATCACATCGCGGCTGCCGTCGGTGATGGCCGTGCCCACCAACACATCGCCCTCATCGAGTTCGATCGCACGCAAACCGACACTGCGCGGACGGGAGAATTGTTCCAGCGGAGTCTTTTTCACTGTGCCCAGCGCGGTGGCCATGAAAATGAAATGGTCGGAATCGAATTC
>JAEZGT010000335.1 GCA_023416875.1 Pseudomonadota bacterium | reverse complement strand
GGATTGATATTTCGGTGCTATGCCGAATTGCTGCTTAATTTGATCGAGATTTTCCGGATGGTGAATGGTGGAGGTGAAGCCATTGGAGTTGGCATGAGTGATCCAGTCTTCACAGCAGCCACACGTTGGACTTTTATAAACGTCGAGGGCAACGGAACGCGCGCTAGAAGGTGACGGCACTGTTGAGCCATCCGTTGCGGCATCCTGCGATTTGTTGCAACCCACTGCCGCGAAAGAAAACAAAAGAGCCAAGATGAAAACGGAGACGGAGCTGCGCAACATGGTTTTTCCTATTAATTATTGAAATGTTTCTGTGGGGTAGGTTTATTCGCTAGATAGCAGAATTCGCGTCCAGCAACCATTCGAGACCGCCGAGGCGAATCATTGAAACCAAGTTGTCCGGCACTTGGGCAATGCTCATATTTTTGCGACGTTTTTCTGCATGCCGTCGCAGACCTAAAATCAGCGCCACAGCAGCGCTATTGCTGTGGGTCAAACCGCTCAGACTGACGCGACATATTTCGCTGCTGCTTTGGTGAATCCAGGATTCACCGTCGCGTAGCAGCGTTACCACATTGTCGAAGTTAACCTGACCGACCAATTCCAGTTGCGTAGAAGTTTTGACCCATTGGGCCGAAGGCGCCGCCATGTTTATTTGGCCTCCACCGCAACACGGGACATTAATTTCGGCCAGTTTTCCACGACGTAATCCACGTTGCCCTTATTTTTCTCCATTGCGTCAGCGAATTGGTTGCGGTAGGCCTCACCCAGATTCAAGCCCTCAACAATGACGTTCTGCACCAGCCAGCCATCTTTCGTTTTTTTCAAACGATACTGCGCTTTGTACTGTTTGTTGGATTTCGCATGAATGATCTGGGTCAGAGTCACGTCATCCCCCTGGGCGGATTTCGGTGGCGGTTCCCAGGTAATACGCTCTCCGTCGAACGTCAAAAGCGCGTCGGCGTAACTGGACATCAGGGAATCTTTCAATACCAAGCTAAAGCGAGTAATACGTTCTCGGAAGGCTTTGCGCTCTTCGTCTGTCGTTAGCGCTTTGTAGCGGCGCGCACTTGCGTGCGTTGCCATAACCCCGCGGGCAAAATATTCCAGATCGACAATCTGGCTGAGGACATCGTCGACTTTTTTGTAAAACGCTTTTGAGTCGCGATTGGTTTCTTTTTTGGTTTCTTCAACAATTTGCAGAACCTGGTCAGTTGCGGTTTGCAGCATTTTCAGTGGATCGTCTCGCGGAATTGTGGCTTCCGCAGCAACAACGGAACTTATGTGGAAAACAATCGCCATCAGCGCGCCAAATATTAAGGTTTTGCTGATTGTTTTATAGCTGTGCATACAAGCACCTCATATGAATGATAGGGATGGTGGTCATTCCTTGGAGCCCATATTGGTTAAAAACTTACCGATCAGGTCTTCCAAAACCACTGCTGATTGCGTGTCAATAATTTTGCCTCCATTTTCCAAAACATCCGGCGCTCCTCCAACACTGATGCTCACATATTGCTCGCCTAAAACACCGGCGGTTTTGATGCCCGCAATACTGTCGGTGGTCAGATAATCAACATCCTTGTTGATGGCCATTTCCACCACCGCGCGGGCGCTCAGAGGGTCCAGGCGGATATTGGTGACCTGGCCGACGGTGACGCCGGCAATACTGACTTTCGCTCGCGGTTTCAGGCTGCCGATATTGTTGAACTCCGCCGACACCGTATAGGTTTGACTGCGCGTTTCCTGAAAACTCAAGCCGCTCACTTTCAGCGCCAAAAATGCCAGGGCGATAATGCCCAGTAAGATAAAAACCCCCACCGCGAGTTCCACTTGACGTTGCTGCATACTGTTTCTCCAAAAAAATCTGTTTTGCGTCTAATCAGCTGATGCCGAACATGACTGCGGTAAGGAAGAAATCCAAGGCCAATACGGCCAGGGACGAATGCACCACGGTTCGGGTGGTGGCGGCGCTGATACCCGCCGAGGTGGGTACCGCGTCATAACCTTGAAACACTGCAATCCAGGTAACCACCACGCCAAATACCACCGATTTGATAAAACCGTTCAGCACATCTGCGCTGAAATCCACCGAGTTCTGCATATTCGACCAGAAGGAGCCGGCATCGACGCCCAACCAATGAACGCCAACCATAACCGCACCCCAGATCGCCACGGCGTTAAAAACCTGGGCCAGTAGGGGCATGGACACTATGCCGGCGAGCAAACGCGGACGCAGCACCCGGCGCAGCGGATCCACACCGATCATTTCCATGGCGACCAGCTGCTCGGTTGTTTTCATCAAACCGATTTCAGCGGTCAGGGCTGATCCTGCGCGGCCAGCAAAGAGCAACGCCGCCACCACCGGGCCTAATTCGCGTAGCAACGTAAGTGACACAAACTGCCCCAATGCTGCTTCCGCACCAAAGCGCACCAGTACGGTATAGCCCTGCAGCGCCAACACCATGCCGATCAATACGCCGGAAACCACGATGATGATCATGGAGAAGACACCGACGTAATACATCTGCTGGATCAGCAGGCGGGGGCCGTCGCGGAAATCCGGCAACGCGAACACCGCGCGGCACCAGATCTGCGTCGCACGACCGAGGCCAGCGGTGACGCCGAGGCCCCAGGCGCCTAGCGCTTGAATATGTTTGAGCATCAGCTGTGCTCCCTTAACAGGTCGGCCTGCCAACTGGCGGCGGGATAGTGGAAGGGCACAGGGCCATCGGGTAGGCCGCGCAGGAACTGCCGCACCATGGGGTCATCGCTATTCATTACTTCATCTGGCGTTCCCTGGCCGATAATGTGCCCGCCGGCCAGCACAAAAATGTAGTCGGCGATGGACGCGGTCTCGACCACATCGTGGGATACCAGAATCGTCGTCGCGGCGATGCTCTGATTGATGCGTTGGATCAGGTCGAGCAGCACGCCTTTTAGAATGGGGTCCTGGCCGGCGAAGGGTTCGTCGTACATGATCAACTCAGGGTCCAGAATGATGGTTCTGGCGAGGGCAACGCGTCTGGCCATTCCACCGGACAGCTCATTGGGCATCAGATCCCGCGCGCCGCGCAGACCGACGGCCTGAAGCTTCATCAACACCAGGTCGCGGATGATGTCTTCTGGCAGCTTAGTGTGGACCCGCAGGGGAAAGGCGACATTTTCGTAGACGGAGAGATCGGTAAACAGGGCGCCGTTCTGAAACAGCATGCCCATGCGGCGACGCAGCGCGAGCAGCCCGTTGCGGTCGAGTGCGGAGACGTCTATGCCATCAACCACAACCGTACCGCTGTCGGGTTTGAGTTGGCCGCTGATCAGCTTAAGAAGAGTGGTTTTGCCGCAACCGCTGGGTCCCATGATGGCGGTGACTTTATTGCGCTCGATATTCAAATCCACGTCTTTAAAAATCCAACGGGAATCGGAGCGGCGGAAGCTTAAGTTGCGAATTTCAATCCAATTGGAAGAAGCCATAGCGCTCCAGTCAGTTTCGGGGATGTTTGTCATTGATTGTCGCCACTCCGATTAGTTTAAAAGTGACGACTTCATTAGACATCAACGGTTTAGGGCTGCTCCGGTTTGTCCCGGTAAGGCCCATCCGGCAGTCCGCGCGTGCGATTGTAAAGCGCATTGTGGTTAGCCGTACGTGCGACATCCGGCGTGTAATCGACGAGCGACCCCGCCACTTGATCGACCACTGCGCTCACGACAGCGCCGAGCAGACCACCGCCGGTGTTGCTGGCGTTGTCATGAGAGCCGTAGACACTGGCGTCCCACAACTGCATGCCGGTGCGCGTATCCACCAGACGCACATGGGCGCGCACCACCGCTTTTGATGAGATCACCTGAAATTTTTGTCCCCAGTCGGTAATCGTCACATACAGCACCGCGTCTGCACCTATGTACTGGCGAATTTTATCCAGCGGAATTGTATGCATTTCATCCGGCGTAGGCAGCCCATTTTCTTTCAGAAACTGGTCGATCACCGCCACCGGGAAAACGTAATAGCCTTTTTCCGCGAGCGGCTTTGAGATGGTGGATAAATAGGTGTAAGGCGCGTTGACTTCAACGGAGTTGTTCACCGGCGGCAACACCAGAATCGACAGCGGTCGATGTTGCGCGAACACACTGTTTTCCTTCGCTGGAGAGGACGAGCAGCCGGCGATAAAGGCAGCAGCAAAAACAAAAATAAGCTGGGTGAAATGGCGCATCACAGCTTGCCTCCGTTTTTGCGTTTGGCGTCATAGGCGCGCTGTAGCAACCCATCCAACAATGTTGCGGATTCGGGATAGAGCCTTTTCTCATTAGTAAAAGCCGCTTCCGCCGCCGCCATATTGCCCACCATGGCATACATCAAACCCAAGTGCGCGTGAACACCAGGGGCGATTTTTTTGCCGCTGTTTTCCGCGCGAGAAATGTCGTTGCTCAGTTGGTCGATTTGCAATTCAGGCGGCGCATTTCCCGGTTTGTTGTACATGTTATACAACTGGTCTTCGTACGAGCCCCAATAATAAAGCGCAGGAGTGGTTTGACACGCACTGAGCAACGCACACATCGCCAGCAGAACGGTTGTGACACAAGCTTTCATGTCTGCTTCCTGCTTATTCGCTGACCTTGAAAAGGCCGCTGTCCTGCGCTCGCACCAGTTCATTGACGGCTTCTGTAATAGCGAAATTCAAGACTTTGCCGTTGAGTGTGGCGTCGTAACCGGCGTTGGAGCCAAAGCCGACAATTTCACGTTCGCTTAATTGATATTCACCGGCGCCTTGCGTGGAATAAATAATTTCCGAGGTCAGCACATCCACCACATTCAGAGACACTTTGGCATACGCGATTTGATTTTTGCCCGAGCCGAGAATGCCGAAAAGCTGTTTGTCACCCGTCACTTTGCGGCCAAATTCAGTGACAGCACCAGTGACCGCATAACGTGCACCCTGCAATGCCTGTTTCTGTCCGCGCAGCTGCGCCTCTTCCTGTATTTGCGCCATATTGTCGCGATCAACGACTTTGAAACGGTTGGTTTGTTGCAGATGGGTTTTCAGAATGGTTTTGGCCTGATTGCCTAACTGGTCATCACCGGAGGAAAACAGGCCCTGCATATAATTCGAGCGGTTTTGGAAATTGCCAACCACCAAAGTGGTTTTAGGTCCGTTGTAGGCGGTGCCGTAGGACACCACTTTTTGCGATTCGACTACCCGATGGGATTCCGTGGCTGTACAGCCGAAGAGCAGTGCAGAAATCAAAACAAGACAAAATGAAGTGAATCGATAAGTGAAATTCATAACAAAAACTCCTTGTTGTAGGTGGGGCGCAGTATCGGAACAGGCCCCCGGTGTGTCAACCGATGCCTGTTAATCATTTGTAAGTTTTGCGCAGCGCGGAGCGGTCGTGGACCAGATAAAGACATAACAAAATCGCAAAAGAAAACAGCACCAGTGCCCCCGCCAGGCGATGGGCATTGGCATATTCCAGGGCTTCCACATAATCGTAGATTTGCACCGATACAACCCGTGTCTCCCCTGGAATATTGCCGCCGATCATCAATACCACGCCAAACTCACCGACTGTATGTGCAAATCCCAGTATGGCGGCGGTGAGAAAACCGGGTTTGGCGAGGGGCAGCACCACGCTGAAAAATCGATCTACGGGTCCCGCTCGCAAGGTCGCAGCGGCTTCCAGAGGGCGTGTGCCTATGGCTTCAATGGCGTTGTGAATCGGCTGCACCACAAAGGGCAGCGAATAAAACACCGATGCCACCACCAGTCCCCAAAAGGTAAAAGGCAAAGTGCCAAGACCGAGACTTTGGGTGAATTTGCCGACAAAGCCTTCTGGACCCATGGCGACTAACAAATAAAATCCCAATACCGTAGGAGGCAAAACCAAGGGCATGGCGACAATTGCACTGATCGGCCCTTTAAGCCATGAGCGCGTGCGCGCCAACCATAACGCGATGGGTGTGCCGATCAGCAATAAGAGCACAGTGACGATGGTCGCCAATTTTAAGGTGAGCACAATCGTGGCGATATCGGCGTCGCTAAACATTTATTGTTCGCCCGCTGTTTGATAGCCGTGCGATCGGATAATGGCCTTCGCCAGACCCGATTGCATAAACGCCATTAATTCTTGCGCCGCTATGTTGTTTTTCCCCGGCAGCAGTAACTGCGCCTCCTGCAATATAGGCGTATGCAAATCGGTGGGAATTGGCCAATAAGATCCGCTTTTTAATTTACCGTCTTGCATAATCTGCGACAGCGCCACAAACCCCAAATCGGCATTGCCGGTGAAAACAAATTGGTAGGTCTGAGCGATATTTTCCCCTTGTACCCATTTCGGTTGTGTTGCTTTCACTAAATCCAATTTTTCCAGAACTTCCACTGCAGCGGCGCCGTAGGGCGCCAATTTGGGGTTGGCCAACGCAATTTTGTTGAATTGTCCAGTTTTCAAAACCTGTATTTGCCCGTCAATAAAATTGGGTTTGGCGGACCAAAGCGCCAAGGCGCCTATGGCGTAAGTGAAGCGGGTGCCGGGAACAGCTTTGCCGACGATTTCCAGTTTTTCGGGGGTTGTTTGATCGGCGGAGAAAAAAGCGTGATAGGGCGCGCCATTGATTATCTGTGCGTAGATTTTTCCGCTGGAAGCGAAAGATATATCCACTTCATGGCCGGAGGATTTTTCAAATTCGGCGACCAGCACATTCATGGTCGAGGTGAAATTGGCGGCGACGGCTACTTTAATGGTTTCAGCGCTTGAGCTGAGGGGCAGCGATAATGTCAGGACTGCCAAATACAGCAGGTGAATTGGCCTCATCACAGAACCTTTGGTGGGCGGAAGGCGGGCCTATGCTGAGCGACAAAGGCGGGAATGGCAAGATGGACGCAAAGATTCGAGAGCAAGGGGAAACACCCGCCCAATGCTGGCGGGTGTTTCGAAAGTTATTGGCCGGGTTCAGTGACAAAGCCGAGTTTGAGAATGCCGGCGCGCTGAACGGCCGCCATCACCTGCACCACATGTTCATAAGCGACTGTACGCGCGCCGCGCAGATGAATTTCCGGCTGCGGCTGCTGCGCTGCTGCTGCCTGCAGGCGTTGATCCAGTTCTTCCGGGGAAATCGTCATCTCGTTCCAGTGGATACTCCCGTTATCGGTCACCGCCAGATTGATGGTGTCCGGCTTGATTTCATTAAGCGTGTTATCTGCCCGCGGCAGATCCACCTTCACTGAATGGGTCAGCACCGGTACCGTGATGATAAAAATGATCAGCAATACCAACATGACATCCACCAGGGGTGTCATGTTGATTTCGCTCATGACCTCGCTGTCGTCAGATCCGCCACCGAATGCCATATCAGACCGCCTCCGGCTGTTGCGGCTTGCGATTATCCAAGCGCGTGACCGGTGCTGCAGCTTTGGCCGGCGGAGCACCAGTAATCAGATACGCATGCAGTTGGTGAGCAAAGCGGTTCAGCTTGGAGAGGATGCCTTTGTTGCCGCGAGTGAGGGCGTTGTAGCCGAGTACCGCCGGAATCGCCACCGCCAGACCGAAAGCCGTCATGATCAGCGCCTCACCGACGGGGCCAGCGACTTTGTCGATGCTCGCTTGGCCGGATACACCGATGCCCACCAAGGCGTGATAGATCCCCCAAACGGTACCAAACAGGCCAATAAAAGGTGCTGTGGAACCAACAGACGCCAAAATAGCGAGGCCCCTTTGCAGCCGCTCGGCGGCCTCATCAATGGAGCCGCGCAAACAGGCGGTGAGCCATTCCGCGAGGGGTAGGTGGCCGTGCAGATCGGTTTTGTGATTGCTGTGATGATCCAGGGCTGCCTGACCTTCTTCCGCGAGATGGCGGAAGTGATTGTCCGGCCGGCTGGCGCCGAGCATATGCAGGCCTTCAGCAAAACTTTGCGAATGCCAGAAGTCGGCGAGCGCGCGCGCGGGTTTGCGCAACTGGAACAGGCCCCAAGCGCGCACCACTATGACGTACCAGGACGCGACTGACATCAGCAGCAGGATGGCGGCAACCGTCTTGATGACGATGTCGCCTTGCGTCCAGAGCGCCTCAATGCCGTAAGGGTTATTCATAAGGGTTACCTCGTTCAAACTCGCTTAATTGAGAGAAAATTCCACTGGTTGCAGATACCAGTACTCGATCGCCGTGCTACCGCGTTTGGCCGGGGTGTAACGCCAGCGCTTCACGGCTTTTACCGCTGTCTCATCCAGGCGCTTGAAGCCGCTGGATTCTTTTATATGGATCTCGCCGACACTGCCATCGGGGAGGATCAAAATTTCCAACAGCACCACACCTTGTTCTTTCATGCGGCGTGATAACACGGGATAGGCCGGCGCCGGATTATTCAACGGGTTGGCATCCATCTGTGGCGGCGTGATCGGCGCGCCCAGGCTGTCGTTGTCTTCCGTCGCTGGCATGGCCGCCGGCGCGGTCGGCGGCGGTGGTGCCTCCTCGATCACTTCCTGCGGCTGGCTGATGGCTTTCTCCGATGGCGGCAATTCAACCGGGGGTTTGGGCTTTGGCGGCTCTTTTGGCTTGGGCTTGGGTTTCGGCTTGGGTTTTTCTGGTTCCGGTGGCACGGGTTCCGGGGGCTGCTCTTTGGCACTGGGGGCTTGTACGGTTTCCGCCGGAGGGGCCGGCAGCAGAATACCCTGCACTGTCGGTAGGACCAGCTCCTGGGTTTTGGGTGCGGGTGTCCACAAGGCGAGGCCAATAGCGCCACCGTGAAGCGCGATTACGCCGATAAGGGCAACTAGGGATTGCAGGCGGCTGCTCATGCGCCCCGGCCCCGAGATGTGGCCTGCGCGGAGGAAGAAGAAGGTTCGCGGGTAAGCAAATCTAACAACATAGAATCCAGAAAAAATCAGCAAGGGGTTACCTTGCTGAAACACGTACAGGGCAGCATCACCCTGGGGACATCATGAAGAAAGGGCAGGCATCAAACTGTGATGCAGTTAATCTAAATGATAAATATTCGCATTTGATCTTGTGAATTCTAAGGAGCTATCGCGGTGAAATCAACTGCTAATTCAACGTGATGTTTTGCCTGTGACAACCAAGGTCAAAGGCCGTAGTAAAACAGGGGACCAAGCCAGCAGTATACTCACCACAAACGCGGATCCGGCGAGCAACATTATCCACACCAGTGCTGCCATGGAGGCGTGATCTGCCGATAGGCAGAACATCAACGCGCCAACCAGTGCCGCCGCACCTGCAGTTCGCAACATCTTCTGGTTAGGACCGGTCGACGCCTTGCTAACCTGCCGCCAGTGCACTTCCAGCGACAGGGCCAGGAACCCCATGCCGATCCAGGCGCACAGGGCGCCCAAAAATAAAAGACCGGCATCAGCCATGGGCCACCTCTAGATCTTTCAGCGATTGATCCACAACCGTCGTGCGGATGACCTCCCGACGGTGCAACTCCCGCGCTGCGAGGACGCTCAACGCCGCGCAAGCCAGCAGGCTCAGGTCAACCCCTGCCACTGGCCAATAGGCAAACAAAGTGCGGCCCAGATGGTCACCCGTGGTAATCCAATTAAGCGCCACCGCAGCGAACGCCAGTGCGGCCAATGCCCAACATTGCTCACGCCATGCCGGAGAGATTCTTCCGGAGGCGACCGGCGCGCTGCGCAGGAGAGCGTGCAGCAGCGTCAGTGCCCACGCTCCCCAGAAGGCCATCTTTTCCCACTCACCTTTGCCAATGAGGTCGCCAGGTAACATGCGGTTGGCCACCAGCATGGTCGCGGTTGCTACCAACATACCGGTGACCACGGTGACGCCGAGGGCGTCCACGATGCGGCTGCCCTGACTGCTGGCTTTCGCATGCTGCTTTTTGCGTTTTTCGACAAAAAAGATAAATCCCGTGGCGATACAGGCGCAGCCGAGAAGCCCGCCGAGCACATACAGCCAGCGCAGGAACCAATGTTCAAAGTGCTGTAAATGCAGCCCGGTGAGAAACTCATTGATATTCGCGACCAGGCTGCGGGGCGGATCTTCCCGCAGCAATTCACCGGTGCTGGCTTTGAAATGAATACCTTCGCCCACCAGGGCCACGCGATCGCTGCCGGCTCGATAAATGCTCACGTAACCGTTGCTGTCACCCAGGTGATGCATCATCAGAAAGC
>JAEZGT010000311.1 GCA_023416875.1 Pseudomonadota bacterium | reverse complement strand
CCATTGAACCGGATGAATTGGTCGCTAACGTCAAAGCGCTGCTGCGTCTAGGTTCCGTCGAGCGCGAATTGCGTGAAGTGGATCGCCGTAAAAATGAATTTCTCGCGACTCTGGCGCATGAACTGCGCAACCCGTTGGGCACCATCAAAACTTCCGTAGAACTCTGGCGCAAAATAGACCCGGTGCTGCCTGAGCTTCAGGAAAAAACCCGCAATACCATCGTCCGCCAAACCGAACAGCTCGCCCGTCTTGTCGATGATCTGCTGGATGTGTCGCGAATTTCCAATGGCAAAATCGTGCTGCGCATTGAAGACGTGGAATTAAAAGAGCTGGTGGCGACGGCACTGGAATCCAGCACTCATTTTGTCGAAAGCCGCGGCCACTCTTTATCGATAACCCTGCCGCAGGAAGATATTTGGATCCGCGGTGACCATGTTCGCCTCGCGCAAATTCTTACCAATCTGCTGCTTAATGCCGCGAAATTCACACCCCCAGGTGGCGCTGTTACGCTGACCGCTGAAACGGTGGAGCAAACTCTGGTGCTGCGCGTTACCGACACGGGCATTGGTATAGCGGCGGAAAATACCGAGGTGATTTTTGAGCTGTTTAAGCAGAGTGGGCATATCAATGAGCGGGTGTCCGAGGGCCTTGGCATAGGTCTTTCCTTGGTCCGCGCACTGGTGGAACTCCACGGCGGCACGGTAAAAGCCTTCAGCGCCGGCATTGGTAAAGGCAGTACTTTTGAAATCACCGTGCCGTGCCACAGGCAGTCTACCGCCGCAACCTCGCCGGCTGACGCGCCGGAAGTTTTAACGGCCAAGCGTGTATTGGTTGTTGATGACAATATCGACGCGGCGCAGACTCTTAGCCAGCTGCTGAGTTTAGTTGGCCATGAAGTGGAAGTGGCTTACTCCGGCTCACAAGCTATCGAAATCACGCCGGTTTTTTTGCCGGAAGTCGTTTTTCTGGATATCGGTCTCCCCGATATCAGCGGCTACGATGTGGCGCGATCCCTGCGCGCGCTTCCCGAAATTCCTACCTTCACTCTAGTGGCGTTAACCGGCTACGGCCAGGAAAAAGACCGGCAGGACGCTTTGGAGGCGGGATTCAATGAACATTTCACTAAGCCCCTCGATTTCAACAAGCTCAGCTTGCTGGGGCTGAGCTTGCGCAATATCGCGTAAAGCAGAAAACTGTATTCCCAGGCCGCGATGATTTTTGGTCAATACAATTTCCATATTCAGGGGGCTGTGAAATCAGTGGGAAAAGGAATTCCGCTCTGAATATCTAGTCGGCTTTTAACCTTCCTCTTTTTATTGTTATACATTAAAGGCCATCCAAAATTTGCGTGCGCAGGTTTTGGATGGCCTTTTAGCGGGAGATTCCTGGTGTTACATGCTAGCGGCAGTTTCAGCTGCGGGGCGCCGCAGCTTTAATGGCAATCTCGGAGGATTGGCGGTGTAAGACCAAATGCTGTCATGCGGGCCAAATTGAACTCTTTGTCGGGTGCGGTGCGCCATAAGCGCAAAAGAGTGCCGACGCACGCATACCCATGCGCCGGCATTAAAAAATGTCACCAAAGATAAGTCAGTGTCGATGTAATGGTGCGTCGCTGCCCAAACCAGCAATCGCCGCGTGACAAACATGTCGCTATATAGTCTTTGTCGGTCAAATTGTTGGCATTAATCGCAAGACGCCAGGGACCGGTTTCATAAGAGGCCATAGCGTCAAACAGTGTGACGGAAGGAACAAAATGATTGCCTGTGCCGTCGCCAATTTCGCTTACATAACGGAGACCGCCGCCAAAGGAAAATCCATTAAATCCAAAGTCGGAGAAGTCGCGGATCACCCATAAAGACGCCGTGCGTTCGGGGATGCCTTCAAATTGCTCGTTCGAAGGCAATTCCCCACCCCAAGAATTGGCGTTTGCTCGCGCTCTGGTGTAGGTGAGATTGCCCAGCAAACGCCACAGGTCCAGATTGGCGCTGGCTTCCAATTCCGCGCCTTTTATTTTTGCTTTGCCAATCTGAATACTTGGATCATCTGGCGTGGCTCCCGGAGCCAAGCGATTTTTCTCTTCAAGAGAATAAACAGCTAAAGTCGCCTGTACCGGAATGCTTTCGGGCTGCCATTTAATTCCAGCTTCAATTTGTTCTCCGCGTTTGGGTTTGTAGGTATTGCCATTTATATCTTCGCCTGCCACCGGATTAAACGATTCAGAGTAACTGAGATAAGGCGCGAGCCCCGGCGAAACTTGATAAACCAATCCAAAATTAAGACTGGTCGCGCCAACGGAGTTTTCATTATGAATCTGGTCGCGACGCACTCCGGTGCGTACGCTCAATTCTTCCGTCAATTTGATTTGATCCTGCAGTAGCAGGCCAACGCGGTCGATTTTGCTTCGCTCCGGATCTGTATCCGTCAGAAGAGGCTCGGGGAAGGTTCCATATACCGGTGAATATACGTTTAACGGAGTTCCCTCGCCAGAAGAAGAAAATTGCCTACTGTTGTGATTCATCCCATCCACACCGACAAGCAAGGTGTGCTGCAGAGAGCCAGTATGGAATTTTCCTTCGAGCAATAATTCGCTTGTGGTTATTTGCGCAGCGTCATCGTAGACATACCAAAAGCGCTTGTGATATTGACCCGTCGTGTCCAACACCGCTCTCATCCACAAAACCTGAACCCCAGTCGGCATACATAGAGCGCATCACGCCGTCCACATCATCATGACGTAATTGATGACGCAATTCCCAATTCGGATTGAAACTGTATTTCAGGGAATAACCAAAGCGATTGCGGGTACCGCCGTAACGATCCCAATCCGGCTCGCCGATAAAAAGGTCGCGAGGAATGGGGCCGTTGGGTGCGGGTTCCAATGTACCTTGCAGACCTAAAAATGCGTTGGTGTTTTTGCTGCGGTCGTATTGATATTCAGCGTATGTGGTCAGCGAGAAATTTTCACTCGCGTTCCAGGTGATCGACGGAGAAAAAAGCAGGCGCTCTTCGTCCGCGTGATCGATTTGGGTATCACTTTCTTTGCCGAGAGCAACAAGCCTATAAAGAACTTTGCCATCCGATGTCAGCGAACCGGTAAAGTCGGAATGAATTTCGCGCAATTGGTGATTTCCGACCCGCACACCAATTTCCCGCCGGGTTTCCTCCAGCGGCCGCTTGGTGACAAGGTTGATCACGCCGCCCGGATCATTCTGGCCGGCGATGATGGAGGAGGGGCCGCGCAGTACTTCAATGCGTTCGTAATTAAAAGGCTCAATTCTGACAACGCCATACCATCCGGTCAGCGGCAAGCGCATACCGTCGAGCAACTGGGTAGACTCATCGCTGCCGCGCAGTGCCATCCAATCACCGCGATTATCAATGCCGTAAAGCTCATGCCGCACGCCGGCGGTATAGCGCAGGGCTTCCTGCAAATTCGGCGAACCCTGCTCGCGAATCTGTTCAGCACCCACCACTGTGATGGATTGCGGTATTTCGATCAGCGGCGTATCTGTCTTGGTCGCGGTCGCACTCTGCTTAGCCACATAACCATCGACCGGGCCGGTTGCCGTTTCCTCTATGCCATCCGCGCTTACCTTAACGGTGGGCAAGGAGCGCTCTTCCGCATAAACCAGGCCCGAAGTTGCAGGCAAGCAAGTGAGCGTGAGTGTTGTGGAGACAAAAAGGACTTTTTTCCGCGAAAGCGGAGACAGACGACCGAGCAACATAGAATTCCCTCTGAGGACTCAGATCTAAATGAAAAGGATTTGCATTATCGTCTTGTTATCAGGTGTTTTCAATATCAACTTAGCGCGCCAGGGGCTATTTTGAGAGGGCGGGCTGGTTGGAAAGCGGCGTCAGCTTGTTTTTTGTTCAGCTGACGTCCGCAGCTCTGCAAGGCGGTGTACCATCAGAATCTGTATTCCACCGAGGCCATAAAATTCTGCGGTTCGTCATACATTTCCGATGCACTGTAGGTAAGGTTATTGGCGATGGCTTTGTAGTCGGTTTTGTCCAGAAGGTCGTTGACGCGCAGCTGCAGGTTTAAATGGTCGGTGAATCAGTAGCCCGCCATCAAATCCAGTAATACATACGCTTTTTGTCGATTGCGTACGGTGTCGATGTCGGTCTCCAGATCCTGATAAATCTCGCTTTGATAAACAGCGCCGCCGCCGATACGCCATTTGTTCAAACTGTAAGTCGTGTGGAGTTTAAAAAGCCGCTCGGGCACGCCTGTATCTAAGCGCTGGCCAATATTTTCAGGATCTAAATCTTTTGCATATTCTGTATGGGAGTAAGTGGGTTGAATAAACAAGACGATCGGTCGTACCATTTGGCACTTTGTTCATCTAAAGCGGTAGCGCAACGGAGTCATGACGTAAGCCGCCTTTTATCTTTATGGTCCAGCTATGAAATTTATTGCGCGCGCGGTTTGGGTTTCACTTTTGAGTTTTCTCGTTGCCTGCGGCGGCGAAGTTGATCCGGACAGTTTGCCCGAGACTTCCGTCGCACATCAGCCGGAAGACCTGAGCTTGTGTGTCGCACCACAGGGCAAAGCGCTCACCGATAACGAGAGTATCGTGGAGTGGATCAATGCCATGCCGAAGCCGCTGACATTGGCCTGTTTTGTGGCCAGCCTGCCGCGTCCTTTAACCTACAACGCCACCGCGAGCATGTTCAGTGCGCAGCCGGCAGTGGGGCCACATAATCCGCGCTTTTTTGTCCAGTACGATAATTTGACGTTGTCCTTTGTCCCTCAGGAGAGGGTATCGACCCTCGTGGATCTCGACACGGGCGAAAAGACCTATGTTTGGGACGCGGATGGAATCCAGTTATTGGAGTTCAGCTTGGAAGTGGACGCCGGGAACTACTCTCCGCTTAGCATCAAGGGGGAGCTGGCATTTCCTGTGATGGCAGAACTGCCGCGCAACGCTGGTTACGACAGGATACTCGTCAGTCCTGGCGCCACACGCACCTCCTGCGCCGTGTGCCACAGCGGCGAGGAGATCGTTGATTACCTAGACGATGTTCCGGTTTTTAAATCCAGGATGTTGCGGCATGGACGCGGGAGCGAAGTCACTCACGCTCAATTAATGGAGGAATATTTAAATTGCGATCCGGGAGTAAACACCGGCGGCGGCTCGGAAAATAACGAATGGTACCGCTGCCAAATGTTCGATGCTTTTTTTGGTAAAGGGCAGGCAACCTGGGTCAATTTCCGCAGAGATATAGAGACCTTGCACGGCGAATAACCATTCCATCAGGTCGTCGTCGATGGCTGTAGAGCACCCCTGGCGTCTGCAGGTCTGTCCCATCCTTTAGCACCTCTCCATAGTTGCGGCGTTTCAGGATTACGCCGGTTCTGTTGGGATCATTAGCTATATACAAATGATAATAATTCGTATTTAATCTCCTCGCAGGTCGGCTCGACTAGCCAAAGTGTCGGTCAGCCGCCATGAGTTCATTTTGCTAACGCGAATCGAATAAAAGGGGAGAGCGAATGAAATCGGCCTATTTTTGTGCTTACCACGCTGAGCGGCTTAAAGCCTGTGAGTCTGATGCTTATCGACATTGGGCGGAAATGATGCGGCGAGGCGCGCAGGCCTACGTGGAATGCCGGTGGGACGCGGCTAATTTGTACTTTGGCACGGCGCTGGATATAGGGCTGTTGCGCCAAGGTTGTAACAAGAACGGTCTTTTTTCCGTACTACATATTATGAAGCCGGCAGAATTTCTCTTGAATTTGCAGCTACTCGAACAACGTCACGAGGATGCCGAGGCTACCTTGGATAAGGTCTCCGCTATAGCCGATCCGCAAGGTGATTGGTCGATGCTGCAGCTCGTGAACTTTTTGACAAAGGCATATAAGCGGGTAGAAGGAGAGGGGAAAAGCGGCGCAACTCAGGCGGTTAGAGAAATTGCGTATTCCGTTCACTAATGAAGCGGATTAAAACCGAAAAAGCGAGAAATCTGCCTGGGTGATGGTGGACCCCAGCACGCCGCGGTCCACCAACGAAATCAGAACTGGTAATGCATACCGAAAGAAACGCGTCTGAGTGTCACGTCTACCCGCCGGCTCACCGCGTCCCGGGTATCCCAGGTTTCGTCGAGCTTGCCAGAGACGTAATCGTATCCCAGCCGTAAATGAATGTTGTTTGGCAGTTTGAATTGCGCGCCGACGCCAGCTCCGAGCAGAATCTCGCTCCAGTCAGCTTCATCATCCCTATATCGCCAGTATCCGTAATAGTCATCATATTCCTCGGTATAAAGCACAAAGGTGGGACCGGCTTTGGCGTAGAGCGCAAAAACGCTCCCCATATTGACCGTGAATTTGGGCATGACGGATAGGCTGGAAAAATCCGCGCTGTAGAGATTCTCGCGTTCATCCGCCATATCTGTTGATTGAAAAATCGTGCCTTCCAATGCAAACCAGTTGGTGAAGTTGTAGCCGCCGTAGGCACCGAACCCTATACCTTCTTCGCCCAGTTTATAAAGGTCGCCGATTTCAGCCTCACCGTCTACGTAGGAGAGTTCACCGCCGACATACCAACCTCGGCCATCGTCGTAGGGTGATGCGCTGTCTGCAAAAGTGATGGGCGCCTGAAGGCAAGCAGCACTTACAACCATGGCCGTTGCGGCTTTGGCAAAAATCTTCATTGTGTTCATCCTTCTCAATGGTGGGAAATAAAAACCTTTGCTGTAACAAATCGGTGCCGACATTATCCAATCGCGCCGCGTTGCCGAGGCATCTTAGGTGCGGTTTCCTGAATCAAGCCTTAATCAAAGGTGCGTCAAGCCGCGCCGACACGATATTTCATAGGTTATTTACCTGCTTACTTTTTTACTGTGTGCTTGCGCTCCTTAAATGATACTTTGTATCATATCGTGATTGGGCGCTCTGTGTTCTTGGCTATTGGGGGATAAATGAAGCGGAAATTGGCGGTCGCAATTGCGGCTATGACAGCAATAAATGCGCAAGCGTTGACCGGCAAAGTAGTAGATGGGCAGGGCAGAGGGATTGCCAATGCGCGGGTGGAGATTGTCGGCGGCAAAATTTCAACGACCACGGACGCCGAGGGGCAGTTCGTTTTTTCCCAGGAAAACGTGCATGAGCTGCATATAAGTGTGCCAGGTTATAGCCATCGGATTATTCATCTAAACGATAGCTCAACAGCGTCCTTGCAAATCGTGATGGTGGCGTCGGTAATTGAGCAGGTGGATGTCATCGGGCTGCCGCTGCACGCATCGGTTATCGAATCCTCCTTACCGATTACCGTACTGAGCGGCGATGAGCTGCGCAAACGTCAAGCGGCGACATTAGGCGATTCCCTGGAAAACGAAATTGGTGTGCACACCAGTTTTCACGGCAGTGCGGCCAGTACACCCATTATTCGCGGGCTGAGTGGTCCGCGGGTGTTGATTGCGCAGAACGGTTTGGACGTGGGCGATGTTTCCCGTGTGGGGCCGGATCATGCCGTCGCATCAGAGGTTTCCACCGCACAACAGGTGGAAATTCTGCGCGGTCCGGCGACATTGTTTTTCGGTAGTGGTGCTATCGGCGGTGTCGTCAACGTGATCGACCAGCGAGTCCCCAGCGACAGCGAAACCCGCGGAGAGTGGCTGTTGCAGCACGACTCTGTAAATCGGCAAAAATTGGCGTCCTTCAACGTCAATTCTGGTAGCGGCAATACGGCGCTACATGTCGATGGATTTTTGCGGGATGCGGAGGAATATGAAGTGCCGATAAATCCGGAAACCGGTAGCCGCGGCAAAATTGCCAATAGCGGAGAAGAATCCAATGGTTTTACGTTTGGTTCAAGTTATCTCGCGGGGGATGGTTATGTCGGTTTTTCCGCCGGGCGATTGAATCGCGAATATGGAATTCCCGGACACAGCCATGGTGAAGATGAGGGCGAAGAGGTTTACGCGGATTTGCACCAAAACCGTTATCAGCTGATCAGCGAATGGCATTTCGACCACCGGTTATTGCGCGCTCTTAATACGCGCGCGGCCTACACCGATTACACCCATGCGGAGATTGAAGCGGGTATGGTGGGCACTACGTTCACTAACAAAACCGCCGAGTTGCGTCTTGATGTATTACATCAGGATTTCCGCGATTGGCGCGGCGGCGTAAATCTGCATTACAAAGAAAGTGATATTGCGGCAGAAGGAGCAGAGGCATTTGCACCGCCAACACAATCGCGCACTGCGGCCGTGGCGGTAATGGAAGAGCGCCATTTCAGGGATGTGCTTTTGCAATTGGGAGCGCGCCTGGAGCGGATTGATATCACCGCACACAATTTAGCATTGCCGCATTTGGAGGCGCACGCTCACAGCGAGGATGAGCCGGATCATCATGAAGAGGAGTCATCGACTCCGGTCGTCGAAGGGAATCAGGATTTTACGCCAGTCAGTTTTTCTGTCGGCGCCGTATGGGATTTTAAGCCCGGATACAATCTTGGTCTTGCGCTGTCTCGGTCACAACGCGCTCCCTCCGCTGCGGAACTTATGTCCTTCGGACCTCATATCGGCTCCGGCACTTATGAAATCGGCGCCTTGTTTGCCTTGAATGAAATCGACGGTGAGTTGGTGGCGGATCGCAATCCCGCTCGGTTGCGTCTGGAAACCGCAAACAATATCGACTTGACGTTCCGCAAGCACGAAGGTGATCTCGGCATAATATTTAATGCGTTTTACAACAAGGTCGACAATTATTATTTCCAGCAAGCCACAGGATTTTTTGCGGAAGGTGGCCACGAGCACGAGCATGAGCACGATGACGATATACATGCGGATGAAATGCCGATTTATCTTTTCACCAGCGCGGAAGTACGTCTTCAAGGATTTGAGGCACAGGTAATGTGGCAGATCAGCACTCAATTCAAAGCGGCTGCATTCTCCGATTATGTGCGCGCCGAATTGGCGGATGGAGAATATTTGCCGCGGCAATCCCCCCGGCGCTTTGGCGTGATGCTGGATTATCAATGGGGGGATTTCACGGCGAATGTTGATGCAACTCGTTATGACTCTCAGAACAAAGTTGCCCCAGGTGAGAGTATCTCCGCCGGCTACAATATGGTGGACGCCACCATCACCTATAAAGCGGGCTGGTTGAATAATTTGGCTGTGTATATAAAGGGAGAAAATCTGGCAGACACGGAGGCACGAATACACACGTCCTTTCTCAAAGATCTTGCGCCCAAGCCTGGGCGGAATATTTCCATAGGTGTGCGCGGTTCTTTTTAATTTTGATCCTGGCTCCAGATACAAAAAACCCGGCCGGAGCCGGGTATTTTATGAGGAATGAACTTACCAGTTTTTAATGATGTTCTTGATCAATCGGCCGGATTCGGTCAATTGTGAATCGTTCCAACCGCCGTTAGCACTTGCGCCTGGCACCAGTGCCGATGCCCCTTCAGCCTTGTCATTCAGCGCCCAGTTGGCGTGACTGATATTGTTGTTTTTCATGAAGGTTATCCAGGCTTGGGTTTCTGCCTGATTTACATTGCCATCACCATCCGCATCTACTGCGCCCCACTCGGTCACAAACAGCGGAATGCCGCTGGCGAGCGCCGAGCTGGCTTTGTCGCGCAGCCACTGATGGTGAGTGCCAGCGTAAAAGTGCAGGGTATAGGCGATGTTGACGGAGCTGGTAATCGGATCTGCGGCCGCCTGGTCCACTTCTTGAGACCAGCTGGGTGTGCCGACGATGATCAGGTTGTCCGGATCGTTTTCACGGATTGCGCGAATAACAGCTTCCGCGTAGGGCTTGATGACGCCACTCCAGGAGACACCCAGCGGCTCGTTGTAAATCTCGTAGATCACGTTGTTGTAGTCGCCATAGAGCGCGGACATTTCACGGAAGAATTCGATGGATTCGTTGCGGAAATTCTCAGCCTTATGGGCGTGCCAATCGATAATGACGTACATATCGTTCTCAATGGCTGCATTGACGA
>JAEZGT010000289.1 GCA_023416875.1 Pseudomonadota bacterium | reverse complement strand
CCAAAACATATCCAATCCGCGCCAGGGGGCCGATGGTCCCTTGGTGCTGACGGTAAACGGGAATTAAAAGAATTCGAGGGACCGTTTTAAAGCCGCATGAGACGGCAACAATTGGGACGGCACCAAGTCCCGAGGTTAATCAGATCACCGGCGGGAACCGGGCGGTTCTGGTTATTAAGAAACCAATAACCTGAGGTTGAAAAAATAATATGTTCGCAATCAGCAAAGTACTCAATCTGACTGGGGGTGCACTCGCTGCGTGCATACTTCTGGTGGGATGTGGTGGTAACTCGTCGGGGACACCCACGGGAAGCAGCTCATCCAGCAGCAGCTCCAGTTCTTCGTCAAGCAGCTCTTCTTCGACCAGCTCCTCTTCGACCAGCAGCTCGTCGTCGAGCAGTTCCTCTTCCAGCTCCTCTTCGTCCAGTTCATCGTCGAGCAGTTCCTCCAGTTCGGGCAGTATTCCGGCAGGTTCGAGCTTGGTTTACGCGGTCAATGCCGGCGGCGCCGCCGTGACAGTCAATGGCGTGGAATATAAAGCGGATCGTTTTTCCACTGGCGGCTCCGCCAATACCACAGCGGATCCTATTGATGGCACCACTGCTGATGCCTTGTATCAAAGCGAGCGCTACGGCAACTATAAATACGAAGTGCCAGTGACCAACTCCACGTACAGTCTGCGTTTACATTTCGTCGAGCTCTATCATGAAACCGCCGGTGGCCGCTATTTCAGCGTCGCGGTGGAAGGGCAACAACTTTTCACGGATAAAGATCTGTATGCGGAAGTCGGTCACGATCGCGCTTATGAAGTGATTGTGCCCAACGTCAATGTGGCGGACGGCAAACTGACCATCGATATTTCCGCCAGTCTCGATAACGGCACCATCAGCGCCTTTGCGATTTATTCCAATGCCGGCGGCAAATTTGTCGAACCTCCCGTAACCGGGAAAAATCACAAATTCTTCGTCGGTAATATCACTACCGGCGGCAATGTGCGTTCCGACTTTATTCAGTACTGGAACCAGATTACGCCGGAAAACGAAGGCAAATGGGCGTCTGTGGAAGGCACGCGTGACCAATATAACTGGGCGCCAGTGGATCGTATTTACGCCTACGCGCGGCAGCACAATATTCCGGTTAAAGCTCACACCTTTGTTTGGGGCGCGCAGTCACCAACCTGGTTGAATAACCTCAACGCTACGGAAACCGCTGCGGAAATTGAAGAGTGGATTCGCGATTACTGCACACGCTATCCAGATACCGCCATGATCGACGTGGTGAACGAAGCCGTACCGGGACATCAACCGGCAGGTTACGCACAGCGCGCTTATGGTAATAACTGGATTGTGAAAGTATTCCAGCTGGCTCGCCAATATTGCCCCAACTCCATTTTGATATTGAACGACTACAACAATATTCGCTGGCAGCACAATGAATTTATTACGCTGGCCAAATCGGCAATACCCAGTGGTTATGTGGACGCCATAGGTCTGCAGGCGCACGAGTTGAAAGATGTTCCTGCATCAACCGTGAAGCAGGCGATCGACAATCTGTGGAACCAGCTGCAGGTGCCCATCTATATCTCTGAATATGATATCGGTGACACCAACGACCAGAATCAGCTGAGGAATTTCCAGGAGCACTTCCCGGTGTTCTACAACCATCCGCACGTCAAAGGCATCACCATCTGGGGTTACGTGGTCAACCGTACCTGGATCACCGGTTCCGGGCTGATCCAGGAGAACGGCACACCGCGTCCGGCGATGACCTGGTTGATGAATTACATCAAACAAAATCCGAAGCAGTAACAGAACACATACACCGTTGTGGCAACTCGCGGAAATGGATTTCCGCATTTTTTTTATATTTTGAATATGGTTATGGAAATTTAGTATTTGAAAAATAATTCGGTGCCCTATGTTTATCAAAGAGAAAAACCAACGTTTTTTGCAAGCACGCTTTGCCATTTGCGCGCTTTTATCTCTTTCCCTGATCGGTTGTGGCGGAAGTGGGTCACCGAATAATTCGTCGAGCAGCTCTTCCTCCAGCAGTTCCTCGAGCAGCTCATCATCCAACAGTTCATCTTCCAGTAGTTCATCATCTACTAGCTCATCCTCTTCTGGCACGTCATCATCAAGCAGCTCATCATCGAGCAGCTCTTCCAGCGGATCGCCAATTGCAGGGCGTCTGGTTGTCGCCGTAAATGCTGGCGGTAGCGCGGTCAAATATGACGGCATCGATTTTGAAGCGGATAAATTTTCCCGCGGCGGCAGCGCCAATTCCACCACGGACCCCATTGCCGGTGCCGAACAGGACGCGCTGTTCCAAAGCGAACGCTATGGCGTTTACACCTACGAAATTCCCGTCTCAGAGGCTAGCTACGATCTGCGTCTGTTTTTTAACGAGCTTTACCACACCACTGCAGATTCGCGCATTTTCAGTGTCACCGTTGAAGGTCGCCCGGTATTTACCGATCTGGATTTATTCGCTGCGGCCGGACACGACACCGCCTACGAGCGCACGCTTAAAGACGTGCAGGTCACGGATGGCAATTTGACCATCAGTCTCACCGCAAAAACCGATAACGGCACGCTTTCCGGATTTGCTATTTATTCCGCTACGGGTGAGTTGCAGGAGCCGGAATATCCAGTCGTGCGCGCCACCAATCCGAATATCTGGGCCGATGTACCGGATATGAGTGTGATTCGCGTGGGCGACACCTATTACATGAGCAGCACCACCATGCATCTCAATCCCGGTGTGCCCATCATGAAATCCAAAGATTTGAAAAATTGGGAATTGATTAATTATGCACACCAGGCGCTCGATTCCGGCAGCAATGCGCTCAACCTGAATGGCAGCAACGCTTACGGCAAAGGCACCTGGGCGAGCAGCATCAACTATAAAGCCGGTACTTTTTACGTCACCTCATTTTCCTACACCACCAATCGGACTTATATCTGGCGCACCAATAATATTGAAGGTGGCACCTGGACGCAGACGGTACTACCGAATCTCTATCACGACACCTCGCTGATTTTGGATGACGACGGTCGTAATTATCTCGCCTATGGCAGCGATCAGGTGCGTTTGATTGAATTGAATGCCGATGCCACGGCCATTAAATCCGGCGGCGTCAACCAAACGATTATTCAAAGCGCATCCGCCGTGGCGGGGACCAATTTCATTCTCAAAGCCGAAGGTACGCAGATCCAAAAAATCAACGGCTGGTATTACATCTCCAATATCTGTTGGCCCAGCGGCGGTCCGCGCACGCAAGTGGTACACCGCGCGCGCAATATCACCGGACCTTATGAAGGGCGCGTGGTGCTGCGCGAAAACGTCAACGGTGCGGGGGTCGCGCAAGGATCTTATGTCGGCACGCCAGATGGTCGCTGGTTCCTCTACGCCTTCCGCGACAGTGGCGCGGTGGGGCGCATTCCGTATCTGGTTCCCATTACTTGGCAAAATGATTGGCCGGTGGCCAGCGGGGTACCGACGACGTTAAGTTTTGATGTGGAAGATCGTGGCCTTTCCGGAATTATTCATTCCGACGAATTCGACAGCACCACCTTGGATAAAGTCTGGCAGTGGAACCACAACCCCGAGAGCAATGGCTGGTCTTTGAGTGACAAGCCCGGATATCTGCGCATCAAAAATACCCGCACCGATGCCAATATTCACGCGACCCGCAATACTCTGACCCAGCGCATGTTTGGCCCGGTCAGCACCGGCGTCGTGAAACTGGATGTGACGGGGTTGAAAGACGGCGATACCGCTGGTCTCGCTGCATTTCAGGACCAATACGGTTATGTTGGTGTCAGCCGCGCCAGCGGTAGAAATTATGTGGTGATGGTCAACAACAATGGCAAAAACCACACAGAAGTCGCGCGTGTGCCGCTGGATCAAAATACGGTGTATCTGCGCGTGCAGGGCAATTTTCGCAATCAGGCGGACACGGCGACTTTCGCCTACAGTCTGGACGGCAACAGCTGGACGAGCATCGGCAATTCCCTGCGCATGTCCTACGAATTGACACACTTTATGGGCTATCGCTTTGCGCTATTTAACTTCGCCAAGCAGACCAGTGGTGGCTACGCTGACTTTGATTTCTTTCATGTCAGCGCAAATTGATGTATTGATCGCGCCTATTTCAAATGCGGACGGGATTAAAGTGATTCAGAAAATAAATGCTAGAGATCAGCAAGTGGTTTGGCTTAGTAGCCAGAATGGAAGGTAACGCAGGAGGTTGAGGCAAGAGAAAAAAAGAAAAGTTTCGGGCTTTGTTGGAAGGCTCCACCCGCAAGGGTGGAGCTTTTTTTCACTTATTGAAAGCCTTTGTTCATAGACGTCCAAGGTTGACGGCACAAACGGCAGTTGTTGCCGAAGAACATGCCTTTGCCGGACGCGCCTTCATCACCTTTCAGCATCCAGTTCAGCCAGCCGACGACAACAATACCGAATTCGCCACCGTTATCCTGGAAGTAGGCATCGCCGTGACCAATCGGATAGTTCGCGTGATAAATCGGCACATTGTTCACCTCGCTGTACTCCTGACGGCCTGGGTTGTAGGCCACGTCGCTCTGGTCACCGTTGAAAATCGCCAACGGAGAGTGGAAGCGCGGGTAGTAATCGAAGCGGTCTCCGTAAATGCCGAGGCCGCTGTTCAGCGCCACACCGGTTTTCACGCGAGGATCAACCGCCGCGTAGTGAGCCATACCACCACCGCAGGACCAGCCCATAGTCGCAACTTGTTCCACGTCGAGTTTGCCGTAGAACTGGCTGCACTCACGGCTGTTCTCCGCGATGGCCCAGTTGATCGCTTTGATCAGCTCGGTGCCTTTGCCATCGTTTGAACCTGAACCGAAGGGGCCGCCGTTGGCGATCACCAGATAACCATTGGAGGCAACTTGCAGCAGGAAGTCCGCTTGTTCAGTGCCTATGTTTGAACAGGCGCCGTTACCCCAGGCCACGATCGGGATCTTGGTCACTTTGCTCAGATCCGGGCGATAAATCGTGTGGTTCGGTAAGGTCTGAGTCGCGTGCTCGATGGCATAACCGAAAGCACCGGAGGGCGGATTGCGCTGCTCTTGTCGTGTGACGGCGCGGTTATAGTCGATCGCTGTCGGTTTCTGACGTTGTGCATCGTTACAAACGGGCTCTGGCGGTTCTTCAAACTTGCCGCCGTTGGCGGAATAAATGGCGAAACCGCTGATGGTGCCGTTGTCGACACTGGCTTTCAGTTCTATGGTTAGCTTGTTATCTGTTACCACCACATCTTTGACGGTGTAATCATACGCGCCGTCGTGGCCAGCCAAGCTGAACAAATCGAGGTCGTCGAGCGCCAGTTTTCCTTCCACGCTCACGTCGAACGCACGCGCGCCTGCGGTGGTGTGATACAACTCGGCGAAATGCAGCACCACGGTGTAGGTCGCATTGCTCACCGGAATGTCGTAGCTGTAGGAGCCGTAGCGCTCGGATTGATACAGCGTGTCTTCGGTAGCACCTGAGATGGGGTCGGTAACGATCTGCGGTGTACCGCTGGAGGCGAAGCGGTCGGCGCGGTACTGCACACCGTTCAAGGTTGCCGCAGAAGAGCCACCCGCGTTAATTGCATACACCAGCACATCGTTGTCGGAAATTCCGCCGGAGCTCGAGCTGGATGAACTGCTCGAACTGGACGAGCTGCTCGAGCTGGAGGAATTGCTGGAGCTGGATGAGCTGGACGAGCTTGATGAACTGCTGGAGCTCGACGAACTGCTGGAGCTCGACGAACTACCTGTAGGGGGCGGGTTTGAACCGCCGCAGCCGACGAGAGTGCCGACGATTAACGTCGTCAACACTGCGCCGCGCGGCAGGGCGATCGCATCGCTTTTGGGTTTAAGGGAGAACATATGCTGGTTGCCTTTGAGTAGATATTTTTTATGATTTGGAGACAAGTACGCCCCCATTACATCCAAGTGGGCGCATCGATAGAGAATATCATATTATGAATGTGGACAATTGTGAGACAATTCATATAGATCCATCTGTCGCGCCCGGTAATCCGTGCTGCTTGTCTCGTTTTTGCCGAGTGTTTTAAGCCGGCGTTTTAATTGGCCGGTTCCTGCTTTCATTACTCCATTATTCCTATAAAAAGGAGGGTCGAAATGACCACCAAGTCCCCCGAACTTTCCCGCAGAACGCTTTTAGCTGGCTCCGCCGCTCTCGCCGGCAATTGGTCGCTGCCGACATTTGCCGAAGCGCCCAAAATCCAGGCCGTTATCAACGCGCAAAATACCCGGCCCGCGCTGTCGCCCATGCTTTACGGCGGTTTTATCGAACATATCGGCAACCTCATCAATCACAGCTTGTGGAGTGAAGTGCTAGATGATCGGAAATTCTATTTCGGCGTAATTGATAAGCCTGAGACCAAACCCACAGATCCCCGCGCGGCCATGGCCTTTATTCAAAAATGGGTAGCCGTTGGCCCTGTGTCTGCAGTTCAGTTGGATACGGAAAATCCTTATGTGGGGCAACACAGCCCGGTTATTACCGTAAGCGAGGGACAACAAACTGGAATTACGCAATATGGGCTCGCGATTAAATCCTCTACACCTTACAGCGGGCGCGTGGTGATCTGGGCGGACTCCGGCGTTAAGGTCACAGTGAAATTAATTTGGGGCGATGCACCGCAACAGGTCGTCACGCAAAAAATTTCCACTTCAAAAAAATGGCAGACGCGCACATTTAAATTCAATCCCAAAGTGGATACAGATTCGGCGCGATTGGAAATTATCGGCGAGGGCAAAGGCCGTTTTGGTGTGGGCGC
>JAEZGT010000288.1 GCA_023416875.1 Pseudomonadota bacterium | reverse complement strand
GGATGGGTGAAGCCGCCCGATAAAAGTCCGGTCGCGCCGCAAAATCAATTCCTTCCCCAAAAATACCGCGGGGTTTTGCCTTGGCCCATCCCCAAAACGGATTTTGTTCCGATTCAAATCCGCCTTGTGCCATACCCGTGAGATCGAAGGCGGTGTAACTCAAAATCACCGCCTGCACGCGCAAGCCGTCATTAGCGGCCACCTGCTCTGCCGTTTTGCCACCGGGCAAATAACTGGGATTAAAACCGAGGCTGGTACCGGCAAAGCCATCGCTCTCCAAATTTTTCCCAGCGAGCATCACCATGCTGGCGAGATGACCGCCGGCACTGTCTCCTGTAATCGCGATTTTTCCGGCATCACCTTTGTAGCGATGAATATTTTCTTTCACCCACAAAACAGCACCCATAGCATCTTCGATAATTTTATTGAGGGCGACTGTATTATTTTGATCCGCCAATAAACGGTAATTGACGTTCACGATCACATACTGCCCCTCGGCCGCCATATAGCGTGCCATATCGTCCATGATGCTTTTGGAATTCAGCAGCCAACCGCCGCCGTGATAAATAATCAACACCGGATAGGATTTCCGCCCCGCCTCCGGCACGTGAATATCCGCCGTCAAAGTAAAACCATCCGGGTTGGCCCAGACCACCTCCAGGTGCGATTTAATTGGCGCCGATGCATTTGCGGTCACCGCGAATAGAAAAATAAAACAACAAACAAAAAGACGAACACTTGGCATGGCTGCTCCAAAAAACAATGGAAGAGTTGATCCTGGATTATTTCAGGACTGCTGAAGTGTAGCGGGGGAGAGCGGTTTTTACCGCTGGGAAGTAAAGGCTGGACAAAAAAAGCCGCCTTGCGGCGGCTCTAAAACGGAGAATGTTTTATTGCGCGGTCAGTAAGCCGAGTCGGTACGGACGGGCGTTATAGGAACCTGAGTAACCACTCAGGTTCACACCTTGATACAGGAACTTCATGTTGCACGCATCAATTTCCATTTTCTCGTCGTAACCGTCGCGGATCATTTCGCCGTGGCTGATTTGTTGCGTCCATTGACCACCGGGGAAGGTGGTATTATTCAGGCCCGCGAATGGATCGCTTTCTGAAGTTTTATGCGCTACCCATGGGCCATCGAGACTGGTGGACGTCCAGGAGCGATACAAACGGCGGCCTTCCGATGCGCCCCAACCTTCAACTTGCAACAGATATTTATCTGTGCCTTTGATTTTGTAGACATTGCCCGCCTCAAACAAAATGCTCTGGCCGCCGGAACCCGCCACATTAGCCACTTTCACTTGATTCACGTCGAAACGCGGGAAATTGGCAATGGTGGTGCTGACGTAATACATCTTGCCATCGTCTTTAAAGAAATAGAGATAGCAGTGGGTATCGTTACAGATGACCCAATAATCCAATGCACCGCCGTGGGTGTCGTTACCCGGCCACAAAGTAGTTGGCGCCGACCAGCTGCTGGGGTTTTCGATATTAGTGCTGGTGGTGTATTTAGCCGGCCACTGGGTAAATATGTACCAGCGGTTTTGCGGCTTGAAATAAAACACCTGCGGTGCGACCGTTGAGCTGCCGCCGGGAGAAAATGCCTGATAAGTGCCGGCGGATGCTTGGTTGAAGTCGGTGAAGCTGGTGTACATGGAGCGGTAACTGCCTTGACCGCTGGTGTTCCAGACGGTGGCAAACACGTGGTACTTGTTGTTGTAGTACACAACGGTGGGGTCTTTTACCGAAGCGTCACCATTTTTCGGCCCGATAATAGCGCCGGTAGAAGTCCAGCGAATGCTGTTGGGCAGGTCGCACCCCACCGGCTCCTGCGGCTGCACAAATTGGCCGCCGGCATTGGAATAAATGGCAAAACCGCTGATGGTGGCATTATCGATTTCCGCAGTCAGCTCAATGGTCAGCGAGCCATCCGCCACCATAACGGTGGGTACGATTACCTCGTAGGCGGTGTCGTGTCCGACTGTGGCAAAAAGATCGAAATTCTGCAGCACCGGTTGTCCTTCAACGGTAACGTTGAATAAACGCGCGCCTTCCGCGGTTTGATACAGCTCGACGAAATTCAAACGGAGGCTGTAGGTGGAGTTGGTCACCGGAACGTCATATTTAAAGCTGCCATAACGCTCGGTTTGGTACAGAGTCGCCGGACTGGCTCCAGTGATCGGATCGGTGGTGGAGTTCGTCATACCGCCATTGGAAAACCGGTCAGCCTGATATTGCACGCCGTTAATCGTCGCCGCCGCACCGCCTGCATTCACTGCATATACAAGAGTGGAACCTGCAGGAATGGAGCCGGAACTGGATGACGAAGAGCTCGATGAGCTGCTGCTTGAGCTGGACGAGCTACTGGAACTCGATGAGCTACTGCTCGAACTGGAGGAACTGCTGGAATTGCTCGACGACGAAGAGGAGCTGCTGGAACTGGAGGAGGATGTGGTGCCACCTCCACCACCACAGCCGGACATGGCTCCGGCTATCAAAAGCGACAAGGTGCTGAATTTTACGATCTGCGCAAAACAGCTAAATCGATGGCGCAGGTCCTTGATCTGAGATGCAGTATTCATAGTTATCATCCAGGGCCGGAAAAGGCGGAAAGTTGGCGATGGTTCTTATCAAAATAAAAGCCGCGCGATGATGTATCCGACAGAGGAGTAATCGGTTACAGGGGACGTGAACCGGCGGACCAATCATCACCCCGTAATTATTTCATAAGATAATATTATAAATTGAGAAGCGCCTAACACTTCATCGGCAACCAGTGCCACACAATGGATTTTTAATGCGAGAGGATTTGCGGCCTGCAGGAAGGTTGATTAACAGAACCGCCGGGCAGGCCAACCCGGCGGTTTTCAGATTAACAGAATAATCAAAGTGCTTTTGCGGTCTTGATCAGGAAACTAGCTTCGCGTCCCGCTGCAGGCTGCAAACCCTGGCGCTGCGCGGGCTGACCGCCGCCCACCCACAGGGCAACCGTGCCTGGCACAACACTGCGATGCCCCTCAGCGTCCACGGTGCTCAGCAGCCGGTCATCCAGTTGGAAGGTGACTTTGCGGGTCTGGCCTTTGGGAATTGCAATGCGCTGAAAGCCGGCCAGTGTGCGAATCGGCGAACCTTGCACATCCGGGCGGGCGAGATAGAGCTGCACCACTTCATCCGCATCCATAGCGCCGTTGTTGGTAACATCCACCGCGACGGTGACCGCGCCTTTGCCGCGCCACTCTTTGGGTGAAATCTTAACCTCGCTGTAGCGGAATTCACTGTAGGAAAGGCCGTACCCGAAGGGATAGAGCACTTCGCCGGTGTGATAGCGATAAGTACGATTGGCCATGGAGTAGTCGCCAAAATCCGGCAGCTGCTCCAGAGAGCGGTAAAAGGTCACCGGCAGGCGCCCAGCCGGACTGAAATCCCCTGCCAATAGTCCCGCCACCGCCTCACCGCCCTGCCCGCCCGGATACCAAGCTTCCACCAACGCAGTAGCAGCAACATCTTCCTCATTGACCGCCAAGGCGCTGCCATTCATCAGCACCACCACGACGGGTTTACCGGTGGCGTAGAGTTTTTGCAGCAGCTCACGCTGGATGTGCGGCAGAGCCAAGTCGGTGCGGTCACCACCAGTGAATCCCGGCAGCGGCACCGGCATTTCCTCGCCTTCCACTTGCGCGGTCAGACCGCCGACAAACACCACGGCATCAGCCGCCTGCGCTGCCGCAAGTGCGGCAGCTGCGCCGGGATCCGACGGCAGGCTCCACACCAGTTTTTCATCGCCGTTATCACCGCGCTGGAAAGCCTCGATTTTCAGGCGATAAATTTTTCCCGCTTCCAGATCAACAGAGCCGCTGGCGATCACCGGGCGCCAGTCCACATTCCAGGCGTCCAGAATCAGCTGGTCGTTCACCCAGATGCGGTAGCCGCCGTCGGCGAGGTAGCGCATGGAGTAGGTGCCGGTTTCCGGCGCCTTCAAATAACCGCTCCAGCGCACGGCGCCGCTCGCCACCCGGTCTTTCCAGCTC